>JAGDDB010000232.1 GCA_017958265.1 Oscillospiraceae bacterium
GCGCCGGGCTGCGGGGCCTTCTTGCCGCATTTCCCGCACCGATCGCATTTTTTGCTCGCGTCTTTCACGCAGGGGACGCGGCCGGTGAAGGTGGTAAAGCCGGTGTAGACCAGCTTTTTCTCCCCGTCGATCTCACGATACTGGAAGGTACCGAACTCGCCGCGCAGATGAAGCACCTCAAAGTAAACGGGCTTTGTGACCCGGCGGTACTCAAGCGGGCAGTGCCACCAATACGGCGGGATGCGCACTATCGTGGGCTCGGTGATGATGTGCTCTTCAAGGCTGTCCGGGGTCTCCCCGATCCAGAAGCTTATCTCCGCGTCAAAGGAGCCGAAGGGATCTGCCGCGTCATAGCCCATGAAGCAGAGGTATTCCTCCTCGCTGTGGAAGTTGGACTCCCTGTCCACAAAGGCTTCCTTCATATAGCAGCGATAGGATGCGTAGAGGTTGGCCTCGGCCATGCAGCCCTTGCCGCGGAAATACGCCTGGTACTCGGGCATGAAATCGCCCCAGACGGTATTGTATTCCTTTTCGAAGACGTGGATGAGATGATCGAAGCGTCCCATGCTCATGCCTCCTTTCCGCCGATGCAGCTGCCGCAGAAGGAGCAGAGCACGGTCTTGTCCCGTCTGCACGGGGTCATGCCTTCGCACAGCGTTTCAAGATAGGGCTTACCCTCTTTGTCGATGCGCCGGCGAATGGAATAATAACGGCTGTTGAAAAGCACCGGCTGATAGAAAAGCGGCTTGCCGAGGCGGGTTATCTCAATGGGCCCGTGCCAATACAGGCCAGGCACCTTTATCATGGTCGGCCTGTCGATGACGATCTTTTCCATGTCATCCGGGCTCTCGCCCATATACATGATTATCTCGGCGTCAAAAGAATCGAAAGCGTTGCGCAGATCGTGGCCCACAAAGGCGAGGTATTCCTCGTCGCGGTGAAAGTGGGGCTCATCTTCTATGATCCCGGGCCGCACATACGCCCTGTAGGGCAGGCACACCAGCGAGCCGGGCACGGAATTCTCTCCCCGGAAACAGGCCTGCAGCGGGGGCAGCATGCCACCCGTGCGGTCCTCTTCCTTCGGGAAGCGAAAAAAGAGACTGTCGTACTGTCCCATATATCCCTCCGTTATTTGACGGGCGAAGGAAGCGTTCGGCTCCCTTCGCCCGGCGGTCCGTTCGATAAGGTCAGATCGTATGCTCCGCCCTCGAGATCACGTCGTTCTGCATGGCCTCGGTCATGTCAACGAAATAGGCCGAGTAGCCCGCTATGCGCACGACCAGGTTGTGGTAGCGGTCCGGGTGCTTCTGCGCGTCTCTGAGGGTCTTGGCGTCCACGATATTGTACTGAACCTCCATGCCCCCGTCGTCAAAATACGTCCTTGTCATGTCCTCCAACTTGTCTATGCCGTCGTCGCTGGCAAGCGAGGTGGGATGTATCTTGAGGTTGACGGCCATGCCGTCCATGTAGCGCGAATGATCGAAGCAGCAGGAGGAGAGGAACACGGAGGTGGGGCCGTGCTCGTCGCGGCCCTGGACGGGGCTCATGGCGTCGGCTATCGGCGTGCCGGCCTTTCTGCCGTCGGGCGTGGCCCAGGTTATCTCGCCCTGAGGCACATGGTCAGCCGCGCCGAACATGCCGCATTTGTATACGTCGCAGCGCTCGTTATGGAAAGCGCGGCTTATGCCGTAGTACAGATCCATTACGTACTTCTGCTCCTCGTCCGCGTAGGGATCGGCGTTGCCGTAATGCGGCACTTCGTTGATGATGCGCTGTCTGAGCGGCTCGTATCCCTCCCAGTTGGCCAGAAGGGCGTCGAGGAATTCCTTGCCCGAAACCAGCTTTTTATCGAACACCATGTATTTCAGCGCCGTGAGGCTGTCGCCCACGGTGGCAAGGCCCGTGGCGGTGCCGCCGTAGGAATTGTATTTCGCGCCGCCCTCGGATACGTCCTTGCCCTGTTCCATGCAGCCTATGGTGGATATGGACAGGTTCGGGAACGGGAAGAGCCTCGCAAACTCGTGCTCGGTATAGTTGTTCAGCGTGGCTATCCAGGTGAACATCCATTTGGCGAGCTTTTCGTAAGCCGCCTTGACCTCGTCCATGGATTTCATCTCATACAGATAGCCGGAGCAGTATTCGGCGGGCGCCTGCACGCCGTTGCGCGGGTTGATGCCGTTGTTGATCGCCATGTCGAGCACGATCGGCCAGTAGATGCCGTTGATGCCCGCGGCGGAGCCGTTCGGCGCCGGGTAGTCGTTGCCGGAGCCGACGATCTCCTGGCAGCCGATGAAGCTGTAGTCGCGCGCGTCCTCGAGCTCGAAGCCCAGCTCCTTCATGATGCCGGGGATGATGACCTCGTCGTTCTGCAGCAGCGGCAGGCCGCCCACGC
>JAGDDB010000233.1 GCA_017958265.1 Oscillospiraceae bacterium
AGGACGGAGCGCAGAAGGAAGAGGCGGACGACTGGCTGTCGGGCGGCGATCCGTGGAGCATCCGCCGCAGCGGAGATGCGGTCACGGTGCGCTTCGCCGATCAGACGGTGAAAGCGGTGCCTTACGATATGCCCGTGGTGGGCTACCGCTCGGAGCATATCTGCACCCTGCGCCTGTGGCAGTGCGAGCCGCTGAAAGAGTTTGATTTTGCCGCCTTTGACAGGCAGGATACGGAAGCGGCGGTAAGGGAAAAGACCCTCGCGGAAAACATAACCCGCGTGCTGTATCCCAACGACAGCAGCTATGAGGGCAAAAGACTCAGACTCAAGCAGCAGTATTTTCTGTGCAGCGCTTCGCTGCAGGATATCATTGCGCGCATGAAGCGAACGGGTGTGCCGCTGTCGGATTTCGCGGCGGTAAATGCCCTGCAGCTGAACGACACTCATCCCGTCCTTGCGGTACCGGAGCTTATTCGTCTGCTCATGCTGGAGGGCATGAGCTTTGACGATGCTTTCACGGCGGCCAAAAACAGCTTCAACTATACCAATCACACCGTTATGGCCGAGGCGCTCGAACGCTGGGATATCGGGTTAATGCGCTCGGTATGTCCGGAGGCGGCCGACATAATATGCGGCATAGACGAAAGGGCCGGCAGAGAAACGGGCAGAGCGCACGGCACCGAGATAATAGAGAACGGCACCGTTCATATGGCAAGGCTCGCGGTTTTCATGGCCGTGAAGGTAAACGGCGTGGCGGAGATCCATTCCGGGATAATCAGGCGTGAGCTTTTCAGCCGGTGGTATGAGCTCGACCCCGATAAATTCACGAACGTGACCAACGGCATAACGCAGCGGCGCTGGCTCGGAGTATGCGATCCGGAGCTGACGCGCCTGCTGGAGGAAAAGCTGGGCGGAGGCTTCATGACGGAGCTGACGCTCCTTGAAGGTCTGAAAGAGCATATCGACGAAGAAACCATAGACCGGTTCAACGCCGTGAAGAGGACAAAAAAGGAACAGCTTTCGGCGTGGCTGAGGCGCAGCGCGGGGACGGAGCTGCCCCCGGACTTTATTATGGATGTGCAGATAAAGCGCATTCACGAATATAAAAGACAGCTGCTCAACGCTCTTGTCATAGCCGACCTGTATCTTTCCGTAAAGGACGGCAGCATAAGCGGCCTGCCGCCCACCGCTTTTATTTTCGCCGGGAAGGCGGCCTCCTCATACCGAAGGGCAAAGTCCGTAATAAAATATATAAACCGGCTCGCCGCGCTGATAAACTCGGACGCCGAGGCGGCGCGGGTGATGCGCGTAGTGTTCGCGGCGGACTATAACTGCTCCGCGGCGGAAAGGATGATACCCGCGGCGGATATATCCGAGCAGATCTCGCCTGCCGGCACCGAGGCCAGCGGCACGGGGAACATGAAGCTCATGCTCAACGGGGCCGTTACGCTCGGCACGCCCGACGGAGCGAATATAGAAATAGCCCGCGCCGCGGGCTATGAGAACAACTATATTTTCGGCGCGGATGTGGAAAAAATACGGTCTGTTGCCGGCAGCTACGATCCCTGCCGTATTTATGAGGAGGATCGGCGCATAAACCGCGCTCTCAATACCCTCACGGACGGCACCGTGCCTACGGATGAGGGACAGAAGGAGCTTTTCGACTCGCTTGTTTACGGAGCCGACGGTCAGCGCGCGGACAGCTATTATCTGCTGCTTGACTTCGAACAGTACCGCGATACGCGCCTCAGGGCGCTGTACGATTGGCGCGACAGACGCTCCTTCGGGCGCAAGGCGCTGAACAACATTGCCGCGGCCGGTATTTTCTCATCCGACCGCAGCGTCAGGCAGTATCCGGAGAATATCTGGCATATCTGAACACAAAGCAACGGCGGGGACGGGTGCCGGCCGAAACC
>JAGDDB010000234.1 GCA_017958265.1 Oscillospiraceae bacterium
GGTAAGGAAATTCAGCAGCTTGTGGGCTTTGTCCACATCGCGGTACTCCGGCAGAGTCAGCAGCTGGGGCGCCCCGGCAAGATACGTCCTCTTGACCGTTTCCGGCGCCGTCGCGCTTATGGCGAAGCTTGCAAGCGCGGCCACGGCTCCGCAGTCGTCGCCTATGCTCTTTTCGGCAGCCGAGATCAGCTCCGGGCTTATCTCATCGCCCGTGATGCCGGTGAAATTGGCGTTGAAGACCGCGGCGAGCTTCTTTACGAAATCCTCCTCGAGGCCGACGGGGAAAGACATTATCCTGTTTTTGACCGTGTTGTTGTCGAGCATCACCACCGCAATGACGGTGTTCATGTCCACATATACGCATTCAAATCGCTTTATGCGGGCCGGCTGTACCGGCGCGGCAACGGCATACGCGGGATAGTTAGTCAGCTCCGAGATCACCTTGCCTGCATCGGAAAGCAGCTCGTCAAGCTGGCTGACCTTGTTTTTCAGGGCCTTGTTGATCTCTCTTGTCTCCTCAAGGCTGAGCCGGTGCTCGTTCATGAGCTCATTTACATATATACGGTAGCCCTGGTGCGAGGGCACCCTTCCGGCGGAGGTATGGGGCTGCTCCAGCAGACCCATGGCCGTCAGCTCGGCCATCTCGTTGCGTATGGTGGCGGAGGATATGTTCAGATCCGCGCTCTCCGCTATGGCCTTGCTGCCCACCGGCTCGGCCGACTCCACATAGCTTTCAACGATCGCCTTAAGTATCTTTTTCTTCCGTTCGCTGAATTCCATAGCTTCATCCTCCACGGTTAGCACTCTTGCCCTCTGAGTGCTAACCATAATATAATACCCCTTCCCTCACTTGTCAATAGGCATTTGCAACATTTTTCCGAATAAAAATCATTGCATTCCCGGGAATTGAATTGTATAATATTTCAGTTTATTTTATCCTGATACTTCAATGATATCCTCTGCACCGAAACCGAAAGGAACTGATATACCATGGAGCTGCGCAATATCGCCATCATCGCCCACGTTGACCACGGCAAGACCACGCTGGTCGACGAGATGCTGCGTCAAAGCGGCGTTTTCCGCGCCAATCAGGTCGTAGCCGACAGGGTGATGGACTCCGGCGATCTGGAAAGGGAGCGGGGCATCACCATCCTTGCGAAAAACACCGCCATACAGTATAACGACGCGAAGATCAACATCGTCGATACTCCCGGCCACGCCGACTTCGGCGGCGAGGTGGAGCGCGTTCTGAAAATGGTCAACGGCGTTCTGCTGCTTGTGGACGCCGCGGAGGGGCCCATGCCCCAGACGCGCTTCGTTCTCAGCCGCGCTCTTTCATTGGGTCACCGCGTCATAGTGGTCATAAACAAAATAGACCGGCCCGACGCCAGGATACACGAGGTGATCGACGAGGTGCTTGAGCTGCTGCTGGATCTGGACGCCACCGAGGACCAGCTGGACTCGCCCATGCTCTTCTGCTCCGCCCGTCAGGGCACGGCATCCTTCTCTCCCGAGGTCGAGGGCAGCGATCTGCGCCCCCTTTTCGATACCATAATGGAATATATCCCCGCTCCGGAGCAGGATACCGAGGCTCCGCTGCAGATGCTGGTATCCTCCGTTGATTACAACGATTACGTAGGCCGCATAGCCATAGGCCGCATACAGCGGGGCGTCATCTCCCAAAACCAGGAGATAGCCGTATGCAATTACCTTAAGCCGGGGCAGGTCGAGCGGGCCAAGGCCGTCAGCCTGTACGTATTCGACGGGCTCAGCCGCGCGGCGGTAACGGAATGCTCCGCCGGCGATATAGTCGCCCTTTCCGGCATAGGCGACGTTACCATAGGCGACAGCATCTGCGCTCCCGACTGCGTGGAGCCGCTGCCCTTTGTTGAAATCTCCGCGCCGACCATGGAAATGACCTTCTCGGTAAACGACAGCCCCTTTGCCGGCACGGAGGGCAAGTTCGTCACCTCCCGCAATCTCAGGGACCGCCTGATGAGAGAAACGCTGAAGGACGTTTCTCTCCGGGTCAGCGAAACGGACTCCACTGACAGCTTCAACGTGGCCGGACGCGGCGAGATGCACCTGTCCATACTCATAGAGACCATGCGCCGCGAGGGCTTCGAGTTTCAGGTCTCTCCGCCGAGAGTGCTCACGCGCTCCGAAAACGGCGTGACCATGGAGCCCATGGAAAAGCTGGTCGTGGACGTTCCGGAAAGCTGCGTGGGCAGCGTTATCGAAAAGCTGAGCAGCCGCCGCGGCGAGCTGCTGGAAATGACGCCCGTGGGCAGCCGCACGAAGCTGAGCTTCATTATCCCCTCCCGCGGTCTGTTCGGCTACCGCAACGAATTTCTCACCGACTCTCACGGCGAGGGCATCATGGCCTCGGTCTTTGACAGCTACGCGCCCTTCAAAGGCGAGGTGCGCCGCCGCTCCACCGGCTCTCTCATAGCGTTTGAGACCGGCGAGGCCGTGGCCTACGGCATTTTCAACGTACAGGACCGCGGCACCATGTTCATATCTCCCGGCACGAAGGTATATATGGGCATGGTGGTGGGCGTATCGCCCAAGGCGGAGGATATCGCCGTAAATGTATGCCGCAAAAAGCAGATGACCAACATGCGCGCCGCCGGCAGCGACGAGGCGCTTCGCCTCGTCCCGCCCAGGATCATGAGCCTGGAGCAGTGCCTGGAATTCCTTGCCGACGACGAGCTGCTGGAGGTCACGCCCAAATCCCTGCGCCTGCGCAAGCGCATACTCGACCATTCCCAGCGTATGAAAAACATACACCGGAACAAGTAAACGGCAATCCGGCGGGGACGGTCCCGCGTGTTCCCGAGGGGCGGCCGAAAAAGGCCGCCCCCGATTTTTTTGTCAACATGCTCAAAATCACTTTCCATTCGCCGCGCGCCTGTGGTAAAATACCTTTATATTAAATCAAGACCAAAATCACAGTCAGAGAAAGGAAAGAACAAAATGAGCGGACGCAAATACGAAAAACTCGTTTACGCCTTCACCCCCGAATACAATGAGGTAGTCCCCGAGGGCTCCGACGCCGGCTTTGTCGTATCGCCCCAGGCCTACTTCCGCGGCGCCAGCCAGATCCCCGGCGCACAGTACAACGTGGGCTTTCAGATCTTCGTAAAGCCCTTTTTCCTGGACCGCTTCCCCCACAGGCACAACTGCGACGAATACCTTATCTTCCTCGGCGGCACCTTCCCCAATGTTTTTGATTTTGACGCGCACATCGAGTTTACCCTCGGCGAGCAGGGCAAGGACGCCGAGACCTATGTGATCGAGCAGCCCACCATCATCCGCATTCCCGCCGGCGTGTACCATTGCCCCCTCAACTTCATGCGCGTCGACAAGCCCGTATTCTTCCAGGCGGCTCTGATGCAGGGCATGTTCGGCGGCATATACGATATGCCCGGCGGCACTTCCGAGATGTGGTACAACGGCCCCGTTCAGTGCAAGCTGTTCCCCGGCAAAAAATGCGATTCCTGCCGCGCCTGCATGGAAAAAGACTGGCAGGACGACGCGTGGAAGGATTAAGCTTCGTTCTGTTCGACCTGGACGGTACTCTTACCGATCCGGGCACGGGGATAACCAATTCCGTCATATACGCCATGAGAGCCCACGGCTTCGAGCCCCCTCCGAGGGAAGAGCTCTATTCCGTGATCGGCCCTCCTTTGAGCGATTCCTTTCGGCGCCTCTGCGGCGTCGACCGGGAAAAGGCCGCCGAAATGATACTTACTTACCGTGAGTATTACGCCGACAAAGGCATATACGAAAACGAGCTTTATCCCGGCATTACCCGCGCCCTTGCCCGGCTCAAAGACGCCGGAAAGATACTCGCCGTCGCCACATCCAAGCCCGAGATGTACGCTCAGCGCATCATTGAGCATTTCGGCCTTTCCCCGTACTTCACTTTGGTCGGAGGCTGTCTGCCGGATGAAAGCCGATCAAAAAAGGCGGAGGTGATCGCCTATGTGCTCGCAGGGCTGGGCGCCGCTCCCGAAAGCGCGGTAATGGTCGGCGACAGGAAATACGATATCGAGGGCGCCGCGGTCAACCGAGTGCGCTCGATAGGCGTGCTTTACGGCTACGGCAGCGCCGAGGAGCTCAGGCTGGCAGGCGCTTCGCTGACGGCCTCAGATCCCGCCGCAGTCGCCGACATCATCCTCGGTTAGATACATATTTCATCATCATTTCAAAGCGCCGTTCCGCTCCGGAACGGCGCTTTACCAATACGCCCCTCAAGAGCGGAGAAATGAAAGATGTCGAACATTGTCTGCGGGACGCTGTCCTTTTTCTATTGCCAATATGTTCCGGGAGCATTATAATGTATGATTAAGGAGTTGATCGAAAATGCCCAAAGTCGATATTTTTTCCGGCTTTCTCGGCGCCGGTAAAACTACGCTCATCAAAAAGCTGATAGCCGAGGCCTACGCCGGCGAAAAGCTGGTGCTGATCGAAAACGAATTCGGTGAAATAGGCATAGACGGGGGCTTTCTCAGCGAGGTTGGCGTGAATATAACCGAGATGAATTCCGGCTGCATCTGCTGCAGTCTTGTCGGCGATTTCAGCCGCGCCCTGGCAAAGGTGGTCGAGCAGTTTTCCCCCGACCGCATCCTCATAGAGCCCTCCGGCGTGGGCAAGCTCTCCGAGGTGGCTCAGGCGGTGCTCGACGCCGACATACCCGGGCTCTCCGTAGGCCGCCTCGTCACGGTGGCCGACGCCTCGAAATGCCGCGCGTATATGAAGAATTTCGGAGAGTTCTACTCCGATCAGATAGAGTCCGCCTCCGTGATAGTCCTTACGCGCACGGAAAAGCTGACCGCGGACAAGCTGGATGAATGCGTGCACATGCTGCGCTCGATGAACGCCGACGCCGTGATAATAACCACCCCCATAGCCCTGCTCGGCGCCGACAGCATCCTTTCCGCCGCGGAGAATACTCTCGACGCCGCGTTGGCCTCGCTTCGCCGTGAACTCGAGGAGCATCATCACGATCACCACGACGACCACGACGAACATCATCATCACGACCACGACCACGATGAGCACGATCACGATGAGCACGACCACGATGAACATGATCACGACGAGCACGATCATCACCACGTTCACGATGAACACCATCACCATGACCACGACGGGCACCATCACCACGACCACGACGCCGACGAGATCTTTACGGCCTGGGGCCGCGAGACCGGCGCGAGCTGGTCGCGCAGCCGTCTTGAGAGCATACTTGCCGCGCTGGACGACGAGGCCCGTTTCGGGACCGTGCTGAGAGCAAAGGGCATAGTGCCCTCGGACGACGGCGGCTGGCTGCATTTTGACTATGTGCCCGGCGAGGCGGAGATACGCGCCGGCGGGGCCGACATTACCGGGCGGCTGTGCGTGATAGGCTCGCAGCTCAATGAGGCGGCTTTGGAAGAGCTGTTCGCTCCCGCCGCGGAGGCGCGCTCATGAAAGACCTTCCCGTATACTTCTTTGAGGGCTTCCTCGACGGCGGCAAGACCAGCTATATACGCCGCCTGATAAACAGCGACGATTTCCCGCGGGAGATGAAGCTGCTCTATCTGCTGTGCGAGGAGGGCGAGGAGGAGCCGGAGCTGAAAGAGGATCGCGGCGTATATGTGGAGCGCATATCCTCTCTTGACGGCGTGACTCCCAAATACCTGCGTTCCCTCGAAAAAAAGAGCGGCTGCAACGCCGTTATGGTGGAATACAACGGCATGTGGATGACGGCGGATCTGGTGCTGAAAATGCCGCCCCACTGGATAGGCGTGCGCAAATTCGTCATTGCCGACGCCGGCAGCTTCGTCAGCTACTGCGCCAACATGCGCGCCCTCGCCTCGGACAAGCTCAAGGACTGCTCCGCCGTGGTTTTCAACCGCGTGAGCGATTCCACCGACCGTCTTGCCCTTCACAGGCTGGTCAGGAGCTTTTCGCGGCTTACGGATATATTCTTCGAGCTGGAGGACGGCACCGAAGTGCCCGACGACCTGCCCGATGAGCTGCCCTATGATCTCGACGCCGACATAGTCGAGATAGAGGACAGGGACTATGCCGAGTTTGAGCGCGATCTTTCCGAGGAGCCCGAGAAATACAACGGCAAAACGGTACGTCTGCGCGGCTTCGCCGTAAAGGGCTCGGACACCCGTCCCGGGCGCTTTGATTTCGGCAGGCAGGTCATGACCTGCTGCGAGGCCGATATAACCTTCCTTGCCTTTCCCGCCGTCTGTCCCCCGGAAAAGGAGCCCCGCTCCGGCAGTTGGCTCGATCTGACCGCCACGGTCACGGTCGGCGAGATACGCGGCGCCAAGATCCCCGTGCTGATGATGCTCAGCGCGGATAAGCTGCCCGTGCCGGCAAACACCCTCGCCACATTCTATTAAATTCCAAAAGGACAAGCGCTAATGGACTGCAACCGCATTCCCTTCAGAAAAATGTTTCGCTGCTGCTCGGACGACAGCCTGTTTTCCCCGCTTGACGACGCGTATGTGCTGAGCGTGAACATAGACAGGCAGGGCTCCTCCATGGGCCTGACCGTGGAATTTGCCTCCATGCCCGCGCCCGTCGTCGTAAGCCTGACCGAGGCGGGCATAGCGGCCGAGCTTGAGCTGAGCTCCGTCACGCTCACCCCCGTAACGGCCCGCAGATCGCCGGCATCCTCCGAAAAGCCGGCCAAAGAGCGCATGCTGCTCGGAAAGGCCGTCAAGGGGCGTTCCGTGCCCATATCCGAGCTGACCCTGGAGTCCGGCAGGACCACCGTGACCGGCGAGGTGTTCGGCCTCGAGCTGCGCGAGGTGCGCGGCGGCACGGCGAAGGTCCTCGGCTTCAATATCACCGACAATACCGGCAGTCTTCATATTTCGAAATTTCTTCACGACTCCGACGACAAGGGCATGCTGACGCTGAAGGACGGAATGTATGTGTCCGTTTCCGGCATGGTCAGCTATGACCGCTGGCACGGGGACATCTCCATGGAGCCCTCGGCGGTAAAGCTGATGTCCAAGCCCGAGCGCGCGGATAAAGCTCCGGACGGAAAGCGCGTGGAACTGCACATGCACAGCCGCTATTCCCAGCTTGACGCCCTTACCGACATAGACGCCATGGTCGCCTCGGCAGCCCGCTGGGGCCACCGCGCCGTGGCCCTGACGGATCACGGAGTGCTGCAGGGCTTCCCGGAGCTGTGCAGCGCCGGAAAGAAACACGGGATCAAGGTCATATACGGCGTAGAGGGCTATTTCATCAACGATGTTGACGACCGCATCGCCGTAAGCGGCGAGGGCGACGGCGCCTTTTCCGACGAATTCGTAGCCTTCGACCTGGAAACCACCGGTCTCAGCGGCGTTGAGGACAGGATAACCGAAATAGGCGCCGTGATCATGAAGGACGGCCGTGAGCTGGGCCGTTTTCAGACCTTCGTCAATCCCGGCCGCCGCATACCGGACGAGATCACCAGGCTCACCGGCATCACAGACGCGGACGTGGCCTCCGCGCCGGACGAGGCTGAGGCTGTAAAGGCATTTCTCGATTTTGCCGGCGGACGGCCGCTTGTGGCGCACAACGCCGATTTCGACAGCGGCTTTATCGCGGAGGCCTGCGCCCGCTGCGGCATGAGCTTTGACGGCTTATGCTGCGATACCCTGATACTGTCGCAGAGCCTGCTTCCCCATCTGAAAAAGCATACTCTCGATTCCGCCGCGAATTATCTGGGCCTGCCCGAGTTCCGCCATCACCGCGCCTCGGACGACGCCGTTACCTGCGGCTGGCTTTTCTTTGCCTTTCTCGATATGCTCCGGGAAAAGGGCGCCTCGAAGCTCAGCGACATAAACCCGATAGTTTCCCTCCTGCGCTCCGGCTCCGACATACGCCGCCAGCCCAAGCACATCATAATTCTTATAAAGGATCAGGCGGGAGTAAGAAATCTGTATGAGATAGTTTCCCGCTCGCATCTCGAGCATTTCAAAAAGCAGCCCATCATTCCCAAGAGTCTGCTCATGAGCCTGAGGGAAGGGCTGATAATAGGCAGCGCCTGCGAAAACGGCGAGCTTTTCCGCGCCGTGACCGGACGGCGCAGCATGCGCGAGCTGAAGCGCATAGCGGAATTTTACGATTTTCTTGAAATACAGCCCCTGTGCAACAACGAATTTCTCGTGCGCGGCGGCACCGCCTCGGGCGACGAACAGCTGCGCTCCTACAACAGCAGGGTCGTGGAGCTGGGAGAGCTGACGGGCAAACCGGTCGTGGCGACGGGCGACGTGCATTTTCTCGAGCCCGAGCATGAGATATTCAGGCGCATACTGCTTTCCAACAAATACGAGGACTGTGACGAGCCTCTGCCTCTGTACTTCAAAACCACCGACGAGATGCTTGACGAGTTTTCGTACCTCGGCAGCGACAAGGCATACGAGGTGGTAGTGACCAACTCAAACATGATCGCCGACATGTGCGGCGAGATCGCGCCGCTGCCCACGGGCCTGTTCACGCCGAAAATAGAGAACTCCGCCCAAGAGCTGGAAAGCCTGGTCTACGGCAAAATGCGCCGTCTTTACGGCGACGAGCCTCCCGAGCCCGTGCGCTCCCGCGTGGAGGAAGAGCTGAAAAACATCATCGGCCGCGGTTACGACGTAATATATATGAGCGCGGTGAAGCTGGTCGCCAAATCCAACGAGGCCGGATATTTGGTAGGCTCCAGGGGCTCCGTCGGCTCATCGCTGGTCGCATATATGTCCGGCATCACCGAGGTCAACGCCCTCCCGGCCCACTACCGCTGCCCCAAATGCCATCATACGGATTTTGACTCGGGCAAAGATTACGGCTGCGGCCCCGACATGCCCGACGCGGTATGTCCCGTATGCGGCGCGCAGTACGAAAAGGACGGCTACGATATCCCCTTTGAGACCTTCCTGGGCTTCGGCGGCGACAAGGTGCCCGATATCGACCTCAACTTCTCCGGCGAATATCAGGCCCAGGCCCACCGGGACACCATAGACCTTTTCGGAGCGGATCACGTTTTCCGCGCCGGCACCATAGGCACGATAGCCGAAAAGACCGCTTACGGCTATGTCAAAAAGTACCTTGAAGAGCGCGGCAGGCAGGTATCCAAGGTGGAGGAAAACCGCCTTGCGGCCGGCCTTACCGGCGTAAAGCGCACCACGGGCCAGCATCCCGGCGGCCTGGTGGTCATACCCCAGGACAAGTCCATTTACGATTTCTGTCCCATCCAGCACCCCGCCGACGATCCGGACACCGACATAATCACCACCCATTTCGAATATCACTCCATGGAAAGCAACCTGCTCAAGCTCGACATGCTCGGCCACGACGACCCCACCATGATACATATGCTCCAGGCTCTCACGGGCCTGAGTCTGAGCGATATCCGGCTCGACGACGAGCAGACCATGCTGCTGTTCCGCACGCCCGAAGTGCTCGGCATCCCGGCGGACGATCCCATAATCGGCAAGACCGGCTCCATTGCGGTGCCCGAATTCGGCACCAGGTTCACCCGGGAGATGCTTGTCGATACCCAGCCGCGGAAGATATCCACGCTTATCCGCCTTTCCGGCTTTTCGCACGGCACCGACGTGTGGACCGGCAACGCCAAGGACCTTGTGGACAGCGGCACCGCCTCCGTCGACGAGGCCATAGGCTGCCGCGACGACATCATGCTTTTCCTTATTTCCAAGGGCGTGGCGGCAAAGCGAGCTTTCAAGATAATGGAAACGGTACGCAAGGGCCGCGGGCTCACTCCGGATATGGAGAGCGATATGCGTGATGCGCAGATCCCCGAATGGTATATCGAGTCCTGCAAAAAGATAAAATATCTTTTCCCGAAGGCCCACGCGGTGGCCTATGTCATGATGGCTCTCCGCATAGCCTGGTTCAAGGTGCACAGACCGCTGGAATTCTACTGCGCCTACTTCACCGTGCGCAGTCCGGCTTTCGATCTCGAGATCATGACCGGGGGCGTGGAAAAGGTACGCCAGAAAATAAACGAGCTCAGCCGCCGCAGCGATCTCAAGCAGGCGGACAAGGACCTTTTCACCGCGCTGGAGGTCTGCTACGAATTTTATCTGCGCGGCTTCTCCTTCGCGCCCATCGATCTGAAAAAATCCCTCGCCTATGAATTCTCCATAGAGGACGGCAGGCTCATTCCTCCCTTTACGGCCATTTCCGGCCTGGGAATGGCCGCGGCGAACGACATATACGAGCACCGGGGGGAAGAATTCACCTCCGTGGAGGAATTCGCTCTGGCCTGTCCCAAGGTGTCCAAGGCGCACATCGACCAGCTGCGGCAGGCGGGCGCCTTCGGCAGCATGCCCGAAACGGCTCAGCTCAGTTTTTTCTGATTGTTTATTAAAAGTTCATCATTTGGACATAATATGATGATAGTTTTTAGACAAAGAGGAGGGAAGCGTATGAATAATTACGACAGATACGATCCGACATATGATCCTGCGGCGTCCCGCAGCGCGGAAAAGCGGCGGCCGGGCAGAATTATCGTTCTGTGCCTCGTTTGCATCATTTTGGCAGGCGCTTTCGGTCTCGGCGCAGGTCTGACGATAAACGGCTGGCGCGGCGCGGCTTTCGTAAAGCTCGATCCCGCATCCGTTTCCGCCGCTTCCGACTCTGCCGTGCCCCGGGAAGATACCCATGCCGATAAGGTGCTCCTGCCCCCCGACGGGGACGGCGTCGCCGCCGCGGAGATCTACGCCGCCAATGTTGAAGCCTGTGTAGGCGTCACTACCGATATAACCACCACAAACATTTTCGGACAGATCACCAGCGGAGCCATTTCCGGTTCCGGCTTCATAGTCAGCTCCGACGGTTATATCGTGACCAATTATCACGTTATCGAAGCGGCGGCCGAGAACGGTTATAAGATTTCGGTCATGCTGTACAACGGCAGCAAATACGACGCGGAGATAGTCTGCGGCGAAGAAAAAAACGATGTGGCCATGCTCAAAATAGACGCCTCCGATCTCCCCACGGTGACCTTGGGCGACTTTGACTCGCTGAGGGTCGGCGAGACGGTCTATACCATAGGCAATCCCCTCGGCGAGCTGACCTACACCATGACCAAGGGCATAGTCAGCGCTTTGGAGCGCAGCATCGCCATAGAAACGGACGAGGTAATAAACATGTTCCAGACAGACGCCGCCATCAACAAAGGCAACTCCGGCGGCCCCGTCTTCAACTCCCGCGGCGAGGTCATAGGCATCGTTTCGGCCAAGTACAGCAAGAGCGGCGTGGAGGGACTCGGCTTCGCCATCCCCATCAACGACGCCATCAAAATACTCGACGATCTCAGACAGTACGGCTACGTCCGCGGCCGTCCTCTGCTCGGCATCACCGTAGCAAACGCCAACATCTACGTGTCCCCCGATATTTACGGCGCATACGTTGACAGCGTTGAAAGGGGCAGCTGCGCCGAGGCCGCCGGCATACGCAGGGGCGATGTGATAGTCGCCTTTGGGGGCGTGGAGATAAAAAGCAAGGACGACCTTATCATCGTCAAGGGCAGGTACAACGCCGGCGACACGGTTTCTTTGACCGTGCTGCGCGCCGACAACAGGATCGATCTTACCGTAACGCTCGACGAGGACGGCTCGGCGGAATATCTCAACCGGGAACCGGAAGAGCGCAATTACGAAAGCTTCGGCAACTGACGATATGTTGCACCGAGGGGAGCCGTTCAGCAGAACCGCTCCCCTCGGATTTTATTTTGTCTTACGAATTCTCCATGCCGCTTTCTCTTTCTCTGAACAGCAGGGAAATGCACCACAGTCCCGCCAGTCCGACAAGAGTGAATATCACGCGGCTGACGGATGAGGTCTGTCCTCCGCAGAGATATGCGACGACATCGAACTTGAATATCCCGACACATCCCCAGTTGAGCGCGCCGACTATGGCGAGCAGCAGGGCGATCCTGTCAATGATCATTCGATCTTCCTACCTTTCTTGCTATCGCTTCGGCTTCCCGTAAACGCCGCTTCCTCCTTCCGCTGCCGAGCGGCCGAAAGCGCGGCGCAATTACCCGGGCAATTCATGTAATAAGATTTCCCGATATTCACGCAATATACATTCTTGCTCTTGTTTATCGGCATTTCGGGTGTTATACTTCCGAAAAAAGGAGTTGATCTTTTGAAATACATTTTGATAATAGGCGACGGAATGGCCGACGATCCCACCGCTGCTCTCGGCGGCATGACTCCGCTTGAAAAATGCCGCAAGCCGAATATCGACCGTCTTGCCCGCGAGGGGATCCTGGGCAGCGTCCGCAACTGTCCCGAGGGCCTGCCCGCCGGCAGCGACACCGCGATACTGTCGATTTTCGGCTGCGATCCCCGGAAATACTACACCGGCAGAGCCCCCCTTGAGGCGGCCGCCCAGGGAATAGCTCTCAACGACGGCGATCTCGCATTCCGCTGCAACATGATATCTTTGGAGCAGGGCGATATGCCCTTCGAGCGCCGCAGGCTGATATCCCACAGCAGCGGCGGAATAGACGGCGAGCTGTCCAGAGAGCTTGCCGAGTACCTTTTTTCGCATCCCGATTTCGTTCCCTTTGCGGAAAAGGCCGGCGTCAGCATCCACACTACCCTTTCCTACCGTCACATCGTCATACAAAGCCGCGGCGACGGCCGCGGACTTATCCTCACTCCGCCCCATGACCATCTCGGGGATGAGGCCGGCCTGCATCTGCCCCGGGGCAACGGCAACGCCGCCGTGCTGACCGAGCTGATGAAGCTCTCCTTCGATATACTCAGCGCCCATCCCGCCAACATCCGGCGCGTCAATGAGGGGCTGCTGCCCGCCAACTGCATCTGGTTCTGGGCCGAGGGCACGGCCGTTTCTCTGCCCTCCTTCCCCGCGGCCTACGGCAAAAAGGGGGCCGTTATCAGCGCAGTTCCCCTCTGCCACGGCATCGCGGCGCTCACGGGACTGAAAATGATCAGCGTGGAGGGCGCCACCGGAGAAAAGGACACCAACTATGAGGGCAAGGCTGCCGCCGCCGTCAAGGCGCTTACGGAAAACGGCATGGACTTCGTCGGCGTGCATATCGAGGCGCCCGACGAATGCACCCACAACGGCGACACTCCGGGCAAGCTGCAGTCCATCGAGGATATCGACAGCCGCGTCGTCGCCCCCATATTGGAGGGCCTGAAGGGCGAGGATTTCCGCATGCTCATACTCAGCGACCACAAAACGCTTACCGACACCCGCGGTCACGCGGGCGGCTATGTTCCGTTCATTATCTACGACAGCCGCGGAGGCGAGGGCAGCGGGCTCGATTACAGCGAGAAAAACGGGCTCAAAGGCCCGATCGTAGAGGACGGCACCGCGCTGATGTCCCTGCTTTTCCGGGCATGAAAATACACGAGACCGCTTACGCGAAGCTCAACCTGAGCCTTGACGTCACCGGGCGCATGCCGGACGGATATCACAGCCTGTCCACCGTCATGCAAAGCATATCCCTGTGCGACGATATCGATATAAGTCCGTCGGGCAGCGGCTGGTTCGTTGAATGCGGCCTGCCTTATGTCCCGACGGGCCCCGCCAATCTCGCCGCCGGGGCCGCGGAGCTGTTCCGCTCCCGCTCGGGCGTCGGCCCGGAGGGCGGGCGCATAGATATAATCAAGCGTATCCCCGTCCGCGGCGGCTTCGGCGGCGGCAGCAGCGACGCCGCCGCCGTCCTGCGCGCTCTTGACCGGGAGTACGGCCGTCCCTTTGACCGGCCGGCGCTGGAAAAATTGGGCGAAGAGCTGGGCTCCGACGTGCCTTTCTGCGTTTTCGGCGGGACGGCCCACGCCACCGGCAGAGGCGAAAAGCTCAGACCTCTGCCTTTCCTGGCGGACTGTCATTTCATCATCTGCCGTCCCGATTTCTCCTGCTCCACTCCGGAGCTGTTTGCCGCGCTGGACCGCACGAAGCTGCGCATCCGCCCGGATATCCAGGGCATGCTCGCCGCGGTCGAGGCGGGCGACATACAGGGCATGGCCGTGCGCATGTTCAATGTGTTTGAAGAGGTCCTTCCCAGGCGTCACGCGGAGGCCGTGCGCCGCATAAAGGCCCTGCTTATCGACGCGGGCGCCTTAGGCGCCTGCATGACCGGCTCCGGCTCGGGAGTGTTCGGCGTATTCGCGGACGGAAAAAGCGCCGAAGAGGGACTTGGGCGCATGCGGGACGCGGACTGCGACTGCCGCACGGCTCATACCGCGCTGCCGCCCGGGCTGTGACCGTGTTTTCATATGTTTAAAAAATCCGCCGTCGGTCAAAGATATACTCGGATATATCTTTGACCGACGGTGATCTTTTATGAAAAAATGTTTTCCGCTGATTTTTTGCCTTACGCTCTTTCTGTCACTGCTCCGCTGCGCCGATACGGAACTCGCCGCCCGCGGCGTCGCGGAAAAAACGGTGCGTCTTCACGTGCGCGCGGACCGCGACGACAGCGAGGCGCAGCGCCTGAAGCTTGCCGTGCGCGACGCCGTTTTAAACGAGCTCGCTCCCGTCCTCTCCGGCTGCCCCGACGCGGATACCGCCGAGGGACTCATAAGCGCCTCCCTGCCCCGCGTTGAAGCCGCGGCCCGCGAGTGCCTCGAAGAAAACGGCTGCGCCCTGCCGGTAAAAGCGAGCCTTGCCGAAGAAAGCTTCCCCCTGCGGCGCTATGAAAGTTTTGCTTTGCCGGCCGGGGATTACCGCGCTCTGCGCGTAGACATAGGCAGCGGCGAGGGCAAAAACTGGTGGTGCGTCGTATTCCCTCCCCTTTGCCTTCCCTCGTTGGAGGAGGACGAAAGCCTGTCCGTGTTTTCCCCGGAAGAAAGACGGCTGATAAGCGAGGACGGCTATGAGCTGCGTTTCCGGGTCCTGGAGCTTTTGTCGGAACTGAAAAAAATATTCGGGGCGAAGTAAGACGAGCTTACTTCGCCCCGATAGGTAATAATATGATCATTGAGCCGCTTTTTCGCTCAGTCTGCCTCCGGAGGTTATGGCCTTGTCGCGCCAATGGCCGAAAAGATAGCAGGGCACTATCAGCAGAACGCCCACTACCATGCCGAAGCCCCAGGTCTGGAAAAGGCCGAAATAATGCTCCATGCCCACGCCGGCCTTCTCGGCCAGCTGCCTTGTGGCGTAAAGGCCCGCGTCAACGGCGGCCTGGCAGTCACGGTTGAGGGGCATTATGGAAAGCAGCCAGCCAAGCGGCACGCGCACCAGGGTGCCCACCACGGAGGTGACCGCCGAGGTAATGGCGTCTCCCGCGCCTCTCAGCGCGCCGGTAAGCACGCTCTGTATTGCCATGAACACATAGAAGAAAGCCACGAAGCTCAGTCCGCGCACGCCCATAAGCAGCACCTTTTCCGTTACGCCGAAAGCCATCATTATGTACTTTCCGAACAGCACCATCAGCACGGAGACCACCAGCGTGCAGCATATGGAAATTATCAGCGTGGTCCTTATGCCCCTGTTTACGCGCTTCATGTTGCCCGCGCCTATGTTCTGGCCAACATAGGTGGTTATGGCGTTATTGAAGCCCATCATGGGCATTATGGCAAAGCCGTCCACCTTCATCATAATGGCGTTTGCGGCTATAAAATCAGAACTGAAGCGGTTGGAGAAGCTCTGGTTGATGAGCATGCCTCCCGAAAAAGCGAGATTTTGTACCGCCGCGGGGGTTCCGAGGCGAACTATCAGCTTTGCTATCTCTCCGTTTACCCTCAGCTTGCGGAAATTGACCTTTGCCCCGTAGACCCCGCTCGTCTGTCTCCACACGAGCAGCAGGCCGGAAATGAAATGAGCTATGATGGTAGCCCAGGCCACGCCCGCGACGTCCCAATGGAAGAACATGACGAAAACGATGTCGAGCACTATGTTCAGTCCGCTGGATACCAGCAGGGCGTAAAGCGGCCATTTGGCGTCTCCCAGGCCTCTCAGCATTCCGTTGAAGCCGTTGTACACCACGTTTCCGCAGGTGCCGATGAACACTATCCTCAGGTATACCGCCGCGTCCTCTATGATATTGTCGGGAGTATTCAGCGCCTCGAGAATGGGTCTGGCAAATATCAGCCCGAGCACGGTTATCACCAGGCCCGCCAGCATGGACAGGACAAAGGTGGTGGTCATGGTGTCTTCAAGGCGCTCATGATCCTTGGCGCCCTTGTACTGCGCTATGATGATGTTGGAGCCCATCGAAATTCCCATATACAGGGCGTTGAACACCATCATTACGGGGAAGCTGGCATTGACCGCCGCCAGACACTCCGTGCCGTTGGCCGCGAAATTGCCGACGACGATCGAGTCGACGACGTTATACAATTGCTGGGCCAGATTGCCCACTATGATCGGCAGAGAAAAAAACACCAGCTTTTTTGTTATCGAGCCGGTAGTAAGGTCGTTTCGCTCCCTGTCCCGGATCATTTTTGCTTCTGAACTCATACTTATGAGCATTCCTTTCACTCATTCAACTTTTTTACTTATTCGTTATTTTTTTATACTAAACCATACCGCGTCCCGCGTCAACAGAAAAAACGCAAAATAATGCGATCCCGGTGAATAAACCCGAAATATCTTTATATCGCGCGTTTCCCGCCGTTGGCTGAATGAAAACTTCGGGGCGCCGCAGAAAGCGGCGCCCCTTTCCGTCCCCGGGCGGGGTTTATTTTGCCTGCCGGTAAAGCTCAAGCAGCTTATTGATCTTCTCATGGGGATCGAGCAGCTTGCTCACGCTGATGTCGTGGTTTATCGCCGCGATGATATATGCTATGTACTTGCTGCAGTCCACCTCGAAGAACCACGGTCTTTTGTAAAGCTCCTCGCTGATATAGCTCATGTTCGTTCCGAAAACGCCGTCGATGAGGCCGTTCTCATAGGCTTTGTCGAACTGCTCCAGGCCGTTGGTGAACAGGACATAGGTGGCCGTGGCAAAGAATTTTGCGGCCTTGTGGGACTTCATATATTCCGCTATGTCGAGCATCGATTCTCCGGAGGATATGATATCGTCGGCAACGAGGATGTTTTTTCCTTCCACGTTCTCGCCTAAATATTCATGGGCTACGATGGGGTTGCGGCCGTTGATGACCCGGGAGTAATCCCGGCGCTTGTAAAACATGCCCAGGTTCACGCCCATGACGGAGGAATAATACATATTGCGGTTCAGAGCGCCTTCGTCCGGGCTGACTACCATGAAGCTGTCCTTATCGGTGTTTATATCCGGGAAATTACGGAACATGGTCTTCAGCACCTGATAGTGGGGCATGAGATTGTCGAAGCCCATGAGCGGCACCGCGTTCTGCACGCGGGTGTCATGAGTATCGAAAGTGACGATATTCTTCACGCCCATTGCCTGCAGCTCCTGCAGGGCAACGGCGCAGTCAAGGCTCTCGCGGGAATTCCTGCGGTGCTGCCTGGCTCCGTAGAGCTGGGGCATGATCACCGTTATGGAGCTGGCTTTTCCGCCCGCGGCCTGGATGATGCGCTTGAGATCGGCGAAGTGATCGTCCGGGCTCATGTGATTGGTATTGCCGAAAAAGGGGTAGGTACAGCTGTAATTGCCTACGTCTATGATTATGTAGAGATCCATTCCCCTTATGCTTTCCTTGATTATCCCTTTCCCGTCGCCGGACTGAAAGCGGGGGCATTCCGCGTCGACTATAAACGTATCTCTCGCCTCCGGACCCATGGCCGCCCACTGCACAAGATAGTTGTCTATCTTACGCGAAAAGGACTCCGTGCCTTTCATGGCGATCAATCCGAGCTTGGCAAAATGGTTGCCAGTGTGAAACAGCTGTTCAGCATCCACCGAGGATCCCTGCCTTTCTTTCGCGGCGCCGTGCCGCGTTCGCCGTGCCGCGCTCAAAAATGCGCAGACTTCGACAGAAGCATAATAATGCAAAATAATGTCAAAGTCAACAGTTTTGATACGCCCCTGCCCCCGGTCCGGACCATGCGGGAAGAGCCCCGCGCGAATATATTGACAACGCCGCGCCCGTATGATAGGCTATGTTGCGGAAAGCCGGGGATCTTTGCGCGCCGCGTTTCTTCGGCTCGGAAAATACGAAGCGGAGAGGATACTTTCCTTTTCCGTATCCGGGAGATTTCTGCAATGAGGAAAAGAGTTTCGGTATACGAAAACGGCAGCTTTGCCGTCAGGGAATTCGAGCTTCCGAAGCGTTTCGACCTTTCCGATAATTCAGTTGTTTTGCCGGGGCTTGCCGATGTGCATGTGCATTTTCGGGAGCCCGGCTTTTCTTATAAAGAAACCATGCTCAGCGGCTGCGCCGCGGCTCTTGCCGGCGGATATACGGCCGTGTGCACCATGCCCAATCTCTCCCCCGTGCCCGACTGCGAGGAAAATCTTCTTCCGCAGCTGCAGCTTATAAACGCCGTGGAGGGCCCGGTGAAGGTATATCCCTACGGCTCTCTGACCCGCGGCGAGAAGGGCGAGGAGCTTTCCGACATGGATGCGCTGGCTCCCCATGTCGTCGCTTTTTCCGACGACGGCCGCGGCGTACAGCGCGAAGAGCTCATGCTCGCCGCCATGAAGAAGGCCCGCTCTCTGGGCCGTATCGTAGCCGCCCACTGCGAGGATGTTTCCCTGCTCGACGGGGGGTATATTCACAAGGGCGCATACGCCGCGGCTCACGGCCACCGCGGCATATCCTCCGAGAGCGAATGGAGACAGCTGGAAAGGGATCTGCGCCTGGTCCGCTCCACGGACGCGGCCTATCACATGTGCCATGTTTCCACCCGCGAAAGCGTGGAGCTGATACGCCGGGCAAAGCGGGAGGGACTGAACGTAAGCTGCGAGACCGCGCCGCACTATCTCGTATTGGATGATTCCATGCTCCGCGAAGACGGCCGCTTTAAGATGAACCCGCCCATACGCTCGGAAAGGGACCGTCAGGCTCTGCTGGAGGGCATATGCGACGGCACCGTCGACATGATAGCCACCGACCATGCGCCTCACAGCGCCGCCGAAAAAGCCGGAGGCCTGGAAAAAAGCCTTATGGGCGTGGTCGGGCTGGAGACCGCTTTCCCCGTGCTTTATACCTGCCTGGTGAAAACGGGCGTGATTTCGCTGGAAAAACTCATCGGACTGATGAGCGAAAATCCCCGCCGCCGTTTCGGCATACCGCCGTTCGGCGCGGCGCTGTTCGATCTGAACGCCGAATATGAAATAGATCCTTCCGCATTTCTTTCCCGCGGCCGCTCCACGCCCTTTGAGGGCATGACCGTATACGGCAGGCACATCCGTACCGCCGCCGGCCGGGACGAGCTGTTTGAAACCGAAGAAACGGAGGCGGATGAATGAAACAAAGCCGCTTTGATATCGTATCCAACTCCCCCGTCGCCCTGAACACTTTTAAAATGCTCCTGCGCGGAGACTGCTCCGGCTTTACCGCTCCGGGACAGTTCATAAACATACGCATCGACGGTTTTTTCCTGCGCCGACCCATCTCCGTATACGATTTCGGCGACGGCTGTGTGAGCATAGTCTACAGAGTCGCGGGCCGGGGCACGGAGGCGTTGTCGCGCCTGTCTCACGGCTCCCTCGACCTGCTGCTGCCCCTCGGCAACGGCTTTGACGTATCGAAAGCCGGAAAGCACAGCCTGCTGCTGGGAGGCGGGGTCGGCTCGGCGCCGCTTCACGCTCTGGCAAAAGCTCTTGCCGGCGCCGGAAAGAGGGTCACTGCCGTAATGGGCTTCAACAGCGCCGCGGAGGTCTTCGGCGAAGAGGAGCTCGCACGGGCGGGCGCCGAGGTGATAATATGCACCCTCGACGGCTCCCGGGGCGAAAAGGGTTATGTCACCGGCCCGATGCAGGGGCTCGACTATGACATGTTCTACGCCTGCGGGCCCGAGCCCATGCTCCGCGCCGTGGAAAAAACCGCCGTTTCGGACGGACAGTTCAGCTTTGAAGAGCGTATGGGCTGCGGCTTCGGCGCATGCATGGGCTGCAGCTGCGAAACGAAATACGGCGCAAAGCGCATCTGCCGGGACGGTCCGGTACTGAACAGGGAGGAAATAATATGGTAAACACCTCCGTCGCCCTATCCGGGCTCGTTCTTGACAATCCCGTCATTGCCGCGTCGGGCGTTTTCGGCTACGGCAGGGAATTTGCCGAGCTGTACGACATAAACATCCTCGGCTCCTTTTCGATCAAGGGCACCACACTCCTGCCCCGCTTCGGCAATCCCACTCCCCGCATAGCGGAAACATACGCGGGCATGATCAACTCCGTCGGCCTTCAAAATCCCGGCGCGGACAAGGTGCTTGAGGAGGAATTGCCGAATATCGCGAAAATATTCCGAAAGCCGGTCATTGCCAACGTGGGCGGCTTCTCCGCGGAGCAGTACGCCCTCTGCGCGGAAAAGCTGGCGGCGGCTCCGAACGTGGGCCTTATAGAGCTGAATATATCCTGCCCCAACGTCCACGGCGGAGGCATGGCCTTCGGCACCGATCCCGCCGCCGCGGCGGAGGTAACGCGCGCCGTAAAGGCCGCGGTGTCGAAGCCCGTGTATGTGAAGCTTTCCCCCAACGTGACCGACATCGCCGAAATGGCAGCGGCGGTGGAAGAAGCCGGCGCCGACGGGATCTCGCTTATTAACACTCTTTTGGGCATGCGTATAGACCTCCGCACCCGCCGCCCCGTCCTTGCCGCGGGCATGGGCGGAGTATCCGGCCCGGCGGTGTTCCCCGTCGCGCTGAGAATGGTTTATCAGGTCTATGAGGCGGTGAGCGTCCCCGTCATAGGCATGGGCGGAGTATCCTCGGCCGAGGACGTGATAGAAATGATGCTCGCCGGGGCGACCGCGGTGGAAATAGGCGCCGCCAATCTTACCGATCCTTTCTGCTGCCGGGATATCGTAAACGCGCTTCCCGCGGCCATGAAAAAGTACGGCATAGAAAACCTGTCGGACATCATAGGAGGTGCGCACGGATGAATAAGGACGTGATCATAGCCTGCGATTTCCCCTCAAGAGAAGAGACTCTGGCCTTTTTGAAGCTCTTCGGAGACAAAAAGCCCTTCGTAAAAATAGGCATGGAGCTGTTTTATTCGGCAGGTCCCGACATAGTCCGCGAGATCAAAGACCGCGGTCACGGGCTTTTTCTCGATCTGAAGCTCCACGACATTCCGAACACCGTAAAACGGGCCATGGCGGTCATAGCGCGCCTCGGCGCGGACATCACCAACGTACACGCCGCCGGAGGCTCCGCCATGATGGAGGCCGCGCTGGAAGGTCTCTCCTCCGCCCCCTCGCCCCGTCCCCTGCTCATTGCCGTGACGCAGCTTACCTCAACGGACGAGGCGCGCATGCGCTCGGAGCTGCTTATCGACCGGCCCATGGAAGAGGCGGTCATGAGCTATGCGGAGCTCGCCCGCTCCTCCGGTCTGGACGGAGTGGTCTGCTCGCCCTTCGAGGCCCGCGCCATGCACGAGCGCTGCGGAGCGGATTTTCTCGCCGTAACGCCCGGCATACGCTTTGAGGACGGCGAAAAGGGCGATCAGGCCCGCGCGGCTTCGCCCGCCGCGGCGGGAAGGCTCGGCTCGGACCTTATCGTGGTGGGCCGGCCGATCACCCGCGCCGCCGATCCTGCGGCGGCATATCAAAAATGTCTTGAGGATTTTATCGGAGGAAGCA
>JAGDDB010000235.1 GCA_017958265.1 Oscillospiraceae bacterium
GACTCACGTAATTGTCAGTCAGCTTCCCGTCGACTATCTCTATACCGTATTCAGCGGTGCACTGGATCGCCCAGTTCTTCGGGTCCTCCATGCCGTTATTGGTCTCAAACAGCATGTAGCCATGCTTTATCGAGGCTATCATGTCCTCAAGCTTATCCGTTCCGCGGCAGAAGAACGTATTCGTCATCCTGGCGTAGGACTTGCGCTTGTAGGAATCGCGCCTGCCGTTGCCCGTGGGCTCCGTGCCGAGCTGCGCCGCGCTGGCAAGGTCCGAAAGACCGGCTTTGAGCACGCCGTCGCTTATTATCTGCGTGTCGTGCGCGAGCACGCCGTCGTCGTCGAAGAAATACGAGGCCACGCTGTGCGTAGCAGCAGCGCCGTCGTGCATGTTCGATATCGGCGAAGCCACGTACTGCCCCATAAAATACTTGCCCTGAGCTCTGTCCTTAACGAACTGGTCCATCTCCACGCCGTGTCCAAAGGCCTCGTGAGCGATAAGGCCGGTTATCGAGCTGTCGGTAATGATATCGTACACACCGGGCTCTATGGGCTTTGCCTTCACAAGGTGCCTCGCCAGATCCAGCGTCTTTTCCGCGCTTCCCTTGAGCTTCTGCATTATCTCGGCCAGCTTGTCCGAGCCCTCAACGTGGAAGGCCTCCACCATTCTTTCGTCCTGATACAGCAATATCATATAGCCGTTCGCCCAGCCGTAGTGCTGCGTGAGCTCGCGGTTTCTGCTCACGAAGAGCTTCGATACCCAGTACGGCTGCATTACCACTATCGCGTTGCGCACCTTTTCGTCCGCCGCGCAGAGCTTCTCCGAAAGCTCGCGGCAGAGGCCGAGCAGCCTCGCGTCGTCATAATCGGCAAAGTCAGTTTCGCGCACGAAGTCCTCTTTCATCGGCTCGTCCTTGAGCGCGGCCGTGCTTATCATTCTGCCCGAAAGCGACGGAGCTGTTTCCACGGCTGCGATTATTTTCTCCGCGAGCACCTTTTTATCGCCGGAGATATCGTCCAGAGAGTATTCGAAAAACGAGCGTCCGCTCTGCATCTTCACCACGAAGCCGCACTCTCCCTCGCCGTCGCCGGCGGCTGAAGTCATGCGGTCAGCTCTGTAAACGGCCGCGCGCACGTCCGTGCCCAGAACACTGACGTATGAAAAGCGCTTTCCCAGCTCAGCCACGAGCTCGGCGCAATCCCTGCGCTTTCCATCAAGATAACTTGAAAACGGCATTGCTTCCTCCTTCTTTCCTGTCCGCCGGCTGCCGGCTTTTCGCCGACGGCATCCGCGGTTTTTCAGCTTTAGAATACCATATTATCATTAAAAAGTGAAGACCGGTTATTATTGCCGCGTTCTTTTACCGAAAGCATGAAAGCGCCCATCCGCAGCGGTTGGGCGCTTTTGCTCTTGAGCTTGCCGGCTCTGTTCATTATGTGTCCGGATATTTGAAATAATAGCAGTCTTTTCCCTCGCGGTAATCCGTTTTCCGAAAGCCGTGCCTCAGGTAAAACCTCTCCGCCGCGCCGTTTTCCTCGTGGCAGCCCATGGCGATAGGCCTTACGCCGAAATCGCGATAGACCGTTTCGATAGTTCGCTGCAAGACCTTCCCGCCGATCCCCTTGCTGCGGCAGCTTCTGTCCATCACGAAGCCCATCAGGCGGTAGAAGGGCAACCCGCGCATTTCCGGCGGATCTGTCTCCCATTCTATGGCTTCTCCGAGCAGAATCAGTCCGATATATCTCCCGTCTGCTTTCACCGCAAAGGTGTGCCCCAGGCAGCCATGCTCCACGCCGTAATCCGTGATCTCCATGATCGTGTCCACGGTGTCTACATACTCTTCGGGTATATCCTCGCGGTCTATCTTTCTGACCTCGGGATAGTTTTCATGCGTCAGTTCTTCCAATTCGAAGTCTGTTTGAACGGCGCCCATCAAAGCTTGTTTATCCATCGCATCGACCCATTTTGATATCCGCTGCATTTTACCGGCGCAGAGGCAGATATCAGAACGAATAATCCCAGGCGTTCAGAGTTTCGCTTGTCCGCCCTTCCTCGTCTTTTATTCCGGGAACGAGCTCCGTAACGTAGGTCTCTCCCGAGACCGGGTCAATATAGTATCGATTCACAGACCCCGTATATGACCGGAACACGACCACGATCTCTTTCCCGTCGCTTGACGAAACGTCCCAATATACCGGGGAGTCTCCCGAGTTCACGTATTTTTCAAGGTCCGGATTGTTGATAAAGCAGTAATTCCTGATCGCGGAAACGGCCTGCTCGTCCGACATCCTTTTTTCTGCCCGGCCGGTAATGGCGGAAAACGTATCCATGAAATAGTGGAAGCGACGGCCGAAGCCCTCGGAGGCCTCAATGGCGTAGTGCGCCGTGGCGACGCGGCAGCCATCGTCCGCGGGGATGATATACACCATCTGCAGATGATCGGGCATCGTCAGGCCGCCTA
>JAGDDB010000236.1 GCA_017958265.1 Oscillospiraceae bacterium
CCTCCATGGTGGACGACGGCCGCACCTGCCGCGTGATAGTGCCCGACAGCCAGCTCTCCCTCGCCATAGGCAAGGAGGGCAAGAACGCCCGCCTCGCCTCCAAGCTCACGGGCTGCAAGATAGATATAAAGCCCGCTTCTCAGATGATGGACTCTTCGCGCATCAATATAGATCTGTCCATGCTCGATCTTGACGAAGGCGAAAGCTCCTCGGAGCCTGCGGACGCGGAAGAGGAAGCGTAAACAAGCTTTTATTATACGGGGGTAACGATGCCGAAAAAAATACCTGTTCGCCAATGTCTCGGCTGCCGTGAGATGAAGCCGAAGCGCGAGCTCATCCGCGTGGTCCGCTCGCCCGAGGGCGGGATCGCTCTGGACGCCGGGGGCAAGCTCCCCGGGCGCGGCGCCTATCTGTGCCCGAGCGCCGAGTGCATGAAAAAAGCGCGCAGGTCCCGGGCGCTCGAGCGCGCGCTGGACGCCGCCATACCCCCCGAAATATATGACGGGCTCATAGCCCGTATGGAAAGCGAGGGCGAGAAAAACGGATAAGGCCCTTAATTTTCTCGGTCTGTGCAAAAAGGCCGGAGTACTGCTCACCGGCGAGGACGGCGTGAGCGGCGCGGCCCGCAGCGGACACGCGGCGCTTATTATGACCGCGTCCGACACCGCGTCGAACACCCGCAAGAAAGCGGCAAACCTTTCCGAGTGGAACGGCGCCGCGCTCATATCCCTGCCCTGGGACAAGGACACGCTCGGAGAGCTGCTTGATAAGAAAGTATGCGCCATCCTTGCTCTGACCGACCGGGGCATGGCCGAGGCCTTTACGGAGAAGCTGGCCGCGCAGCTGCCGGAGTACGCGCAGGCCGCCGCGGAAATGAAAGAAAAAACTGTCAGGAGAGGGAGGAAGTTCAATGATTAAATACAGGATCCACGAGGTGGCAAAGGACTTCAAGACGACTTCCAAGGCGATCACGGAAATACTGACCAAGTATTCCGCGGCGCCCAAAAACCATATGCAGGTGCTTACCGACGAAGAGCTGAATATAGTTTTTGAATACCTCACCTTCCATAATCAGATAGAGTCTCTTGACGCGGTCTTTGCCGAGGCGGCGCAGCCCTCTGCGGCGGCCGCCGGGCCCGCCGAAAAGGCCGAGGCGGTCTCGAACGCCGCCGACGTGCCCGGGCTTTCTCCCGCGGACGACGCGCAGAAAAGCGCCGCTCCCGCTCAGAAGGACGACAAGGCCGCCCCGGCGCAGAAGCAGCCTCAGGCCGCAAAGCCGTCCGGCGGAGCTCAGGACGGCAGACCCTCTCAGGGCGCTCAGCCCCGCGGCGGAGCTCAGCCCCAGCCCCGGCAGCCTCAGCAGCCTGCGGGCAAACAGCCTCAGCAGTCCGCGGCACAGCAGCAGGGCTCCGAGGGCCGCAAGGTGCCTCAAAAGCGCGTGATCGATACCCGCGGCGCCACGATGAACACCGCCAAGTATGACGAACGCCTCGACAGGTTCGTACCCGATAAGCTGCAGAACGCCAAACAGGGCAAGGAGAAATTTACCGGCCGCGGCAAGGACAAGCGGCCCATGACCGCCGCCTCCGGCGCCAAGAAGCGCCAGGAGCAGAGAGCGCAGATGCAGAAGCTCCAGCTGGAGATCGCGAAAAAAGCTCCCCTCAAGGTGGAGATCCCCGACGAGATCTCCGTGGGCGAGCTGGCCTCGCGCATGAAGAAGACCGGCGCGGAGGTAGTTCGCACGCTGATAAAAATGAAGGTCATGGCCTCGCTGTCGGATATCATCGACTACGATACCGCGGCGCTGGTGGCCATGGAGCTGGGCTGCAAGGTCGAGCACGAGGTGGTCATGTCCATAGAGGAACGGCTCATCGACGTGCACGAGGATAAGGAGTCCGAACTTCTTCCCCGCAGCCCCGTCGTTGTCGTCATGGGACATGTCGACCACGGCAAGACCTCTCTGCTTGACAGGATAAGACACGCTCATGTGGCCGAGGGCGAGGCCGGAGGCATAACGCAGCACATAGGCGCGTATCAGGTAGAGATAGGCGACAAGGTCATCACCTTCCTCGATACCCCGGGCCATGAGGCTTTCACATCCATGCGCGCCCGCGGCGCCATGATAACGGATATAGCCATTCTGGTCGTGGCCGCGGACGACGGCATCATGCCGCAGACCGCCGAGGCCATCAACCACGCCAAGGCAGCCGACATACCCATAGTCGTAGCCATAAACAAAATGGATAAGCCGGGAGCCAATCCCGACAGGATAAAGCAGCAGCTCACGGAATACGATCTGCTCAGCGAGGACTGGGGCGGAGACACCATAGTCTGCGAGATCTCCGCGCGCACGGGAGCCGGCATCGACAACCTGCTCGAAATGGTGGCCCTTACGGCGGAAATGCGCGAATTGAAAGCCAATCCCAACCGCCTTGCCCGCGGCACCGTCATTGAGGCGAGGCTGGATAAAGGCCGCGGCCCCGTGGCCACGGTGCTGGTACAGAACGGCACTCTCAAATCAGGCGACATCATGATAGCCGGCACAGCGGTCGGCAGGGTGCGCACACTGATAAACGACAAGGGCGTACGTCTTACCGAGGCGGGCCCCTCCGTGCCGGTGGAGATCACCGGACTGTCCGAAACGCCGGGCGCGGGCGACATATTCAATGTCGTCGAGGACGAGCGCATGGCGAGAGAACTCGTAGATCAGCGCAAGGAGGAAAAGAAAAACTCCTCCGTCGGCAAAAACCGCAAGGTCTCTCTTGACGATCTTTTCGCCCAGATCAAAGAGGGCGAGCTGAAGGAGCTCACGCTGATCGTAAAGGCCGACGTCCAGGGCTCCGTCGAGGCCGTCAAGTCCTCTCTGGAAAAGCTCAGCAACGACGAAGTACGCGTGCGCGTGATACACGGCGCGGTGGGCGCCATAAGCGAAAGCGATATCATGCTTGCCGCCACCTCCAACGCCATCATCGTGGGCTTCAACGTGCGTCCCGACGCCACCGCCAGAGAAAGCGCGGCCCGCGCGGGCGTGGATATGCGCATGTATCGCGTGATCTACGAGTGCATCAGCGAGATAGAGGCCGCAATGAAGGGCATGCTGGCGCCGCAGTACAGAGAAAACCTCA
>JAGDDB010000237.1 GCA_017958265.1 Oscillospiraceae bacterium
ACTCATCCCGCCGAGTCGGATCAGGACGACGATTTCCTTGCCGTTCTTTACACCACCAATGATGAGAAGATCACGTTGACCGCCGAGCTGAGGCATTCCTCGGCTCCCACCTTACCCATAACTCCGAACGAGGACGGCGCGGTATACTCCACCCTGACAAAGGACGGCGCCGTTGTCGGAGGACGCGAGGGCACGCTCCGCTACGACTACGCGCACGGATACTACACCGTTGATATCCCGCTCGGCTCGGATATCGCCACCGGCACCTATCAGCTTGACTTTACCGGCTCCTGCGGAGCGGAGACCGTGACCGCCCCCACGACGAATATAAAGCTCGTGCGCGAGGGCCGCGTCTCGCTTGAGACCAATAAGAGCACATACCGCCTCGGCGAGAGCATTTACGTCAGCGGCAGTTTCCTCTATTCCGACGGAACTCCCGTGGCAAACGAGAGGGTAGTGCTGGACTACCAGCTCCTCCCGGCGCTTAAAGAGCCGAGAAAGGGCACCGACGCCAAGGGCAACGAGATATTCATGCGCTATCAGGCCGAAGAGATCGTGTTCGTGCAGACCGATGAGAACGGCAGCTATTCAAGCGTGTTTACGCCGTTTACGGGCGAAGCGGGCGAGTGGACCGTCAATGCCTTCGGTTATGAGAATATGATGGGCGTAGGCGCTTCGACCTCCGTACAGGTATGGGGCCTTGTCTCCTCGCCTTCTTCCGTGACCATAGCGGCGTCCGAAAACTCTCAGTTCTCCAAGGAGATCACCGTTAAATTCCCGGCTCCCGCAAACCCCGAAGCTTCACCGCTTACCGGGCTGACTGCGGCGCTTACCAAAAAATCCGGCTCGGGGATATCCGCCTCGCTCGACACATCCTCCATGACGAGGACTCTGGGTCAGGGCGCGACGGCTTCCGTGACGCTGAACGTTTCCGCGGAGCTCGGCTGCTCCGAGACCGCGGATTATGAGATAATGTTCAGTACGGATCAGGGCGCCTGGACAAAAACCACGGTCCATCTCAACCTTATCCCGGCAACGCCTCTGCCCGTGACTGATCCGAAGAAGGTATCCGTAGGCCTCAATCCGGGAGATACCGTGAGCCGCGTGCTGACGGTGACCAACAAGGGCAAGGGCACTTTGACCGGGCTCAAGGCCGCGGCTCCCGCCGGCATACCCTGGGTGACCGCGGGCTCCTTCGGCAAAAATACGCTTATGCCCGGAGAGAGCACGACCTTTACCGTTACCTTCGCTCCGGGAGAGAGCGTGAGCCTGGGACAGTATCAGGATAAACTGACCGTTTCCGACGCTGCGGGCAAGTTCTATGCAAACGTGGCTCTCAGCGCGGAGGTGACGGCGCTCAGGACCGGAGGCATTTCGCTCCGGGTCTCTGACGACGTGGGCAGCCTTGTTCCCAACGCGACCGTGACGATAATCTCAAAAGAAGAATACACAAGCATGGCCGGCGGCGTGGAGAGCACCTATTATGAAAGCTACAGCGCCCGCACGGACGAAAACGGCATAGCGCAGTTCTACGATAAGCCTCTCGGCGAGTATGATCTCGTCGTGACCGCGCTGGGACGCGAAAAATACGTGGGCGAATGCGAGATCATGCCCTCCGTCGGCGCGCCCTTCACCGAGGTAACGCTTAAGAACCTGCCCGTTCAGATCGAATGGACGGTTGTGCCGACGACCATCGTAGACGAATACGAGATCAAGCTCGAACTGACCTTCGGAGCGCACATCCCGTCGCCGTCCTTCGGCTTCAACCCGCCGTGGGTGAACATTCCGAAGAACGTGAGCGAACCGATCTATGTCGAGGCCAATGTGGTCAACACCGGTCTTATCGCCCTGACGGACGTCGTGGCGTCGATCGTTCGCGAGAAGCCGGGAGACATGGGCATCAGCATCGTCGGAGGAGGATATATCGGCGAGATCGCGGCCCAGTCCAGCGCCCGCATAAGGCTGCTGGTCCAGCCCGGCGTATATAACCTGCCCTACGGCACCAACGCCGCGGGTCAGGCAAAGAACTACATCAGGCTCGAGGGCTCGTACGTTTCCTTCGACCCGGATACGGGACTGCCCGTAGACCCGGCTCCGGTCATTACCGGCTCGCTTCCTCTGTACAACCCCTCAAGCACGCCCGTTACGGTGACGGTCCGCCTGCCGGAAAACGGAAATAAAGCGGAAGAAGAGACCATTGCCCTCCCCGAGGGTCAGATGGAAGAGTTCCGCTACATAGTGCCGCAGGGCGCCGACCGCGAGAAGGAGCTGGCACAGGACGGCGGCTCGGTATACGAGATCGTCAAGCTCAGCCTCGATCAGACGGCTACTCTCGAGCGCCAGGCCTTCGACGCGACGCTCAGAGTTACCAACGGATATCCCGCGTCCGCACTGAACAATCTGCGCGTGGACGTGCTCGTCAAGGATGAAAACGGCCTGGATGTTTCAAACAAGAATTTCATCATTGCCACCGGCATCAGCGGCATATCCGACGTTGACGGAAACGGCAGCCTCGCATCGGGCTCGAGCCTCACTGCCACATGGCAGATCATTCCCGGCAGCGGCCTCGGAGGCACAAGCACGGAGGGACAGGTCTATTACGCATCCGCTCTCGTTTCTTACTACGTCAACGGCAAGCTCGTTCAGACTGAGACGGACGGAGTACCCATAACGATACTGCCTCAGCCCAAGCTGACGCTCAACTACTTCGTGCCTCATAACATACTCTCGAATATGCCCTTCCGGCTCGGCGTAACGGTCGAAAACTACGGCTACGGAGAGGCGATGAACCTTAACATCACCTCCGGACAGCTCCAAATCGACTCCAACCAGAGCGGAATGATCACCGATTTCGAGATAATCGACAGTTCCTTCGGCTCAAAGAACGGCAGCGAGTTTACGCTTTCCTTCGGCAACGTGCCCGCGGCTGCGCAGACCGTAGATCCGGAAACCGGCGAAACTGTGCTTGAGCCGGGCAGGGTCACGGGCTACTGGATAGTTCGCTGGAACATGCCCGTCACCGACGGCGATCCCTACGAGGGAGAATTCCGCGATTTCAAAGCCACGCTCACACACAAGGACTATAAGGGCGTTCAGCTCAATCCTCTTATCACGGCGGTAACGACCGCCATCATCGGCAAGGACGGACTGCTCTCCGAGGAGGAGGGCGAGGGCGGCCTTACGCTGGTCAACGAGGGCACCACCGGCTTCCCGGATAAGCTTATAGATCTCCGCAGCGGTATAAGAGTGCCCATACACGTGCCCGATTCTCTCACCGTTACCGACGCGTATGACGGGGAGAGCATGACCGTGCGCATCCCGGCAGCCGGAAAGAGCGTTTCGGCCCGCTATCAGGTGATCATGATCCCCGAGCCCGAGGGCTGCGGCAACATAGCCTCCGTTACGGCCGCGTGGACGGGCGGGGAGAAGACCCTTTCCCCGGGCAACTATTGGAAGGATTACGGATATATCTATATAGTTGCCGAGATACCTACGGTATTCGATGAAGATCACAGCCGCGTCCCCGCCGAGGCGGATTATACGATCAGCTTCGGCTCGTCGGCACGGCTCGAAGAGGTCAGCTATTCCCGTTTTATCTACACCATGGCGGATGAGGACGACGAGGGAGCGATTTGGATCGGTCAGGGCTTCTACCTCAAGAAAGAGGCCTTCTACGACACCGGCGTATATCCGGATGTAGGAGACACCGATCTGAGACTGCTCGCGGTCATCGACAACAGAAGCAGAGACGTGCTTTCGGGATACATCGTGTTCACGGCGACTGCCGACGGCAGCGATGTTCCGGAGCACCGCAGCGCGGATATCGCGGTTGACCGTGTGCAGCCCTATGCGCGCGTACCCGTATATTACAGCGGCTGGACGCCTCAAAAAGGGACCGGGTACACCGTAACGGCAGAGCTTCACGATATCGGCGGGCGGCTCATAGACAGCATGTCCGCACCCGTCACGATAAACGATCCGCCTCACAGCCACGCCGGGCCCGACATAGCCGACGGCGTGATGGGCCGGCCCGTCCGCTTCGACGGCAGCGCGTCCTATGACAAGGACGGGTATATATCCTCCTTTGTCTGGGACTTCGGCGACGGAGAGAGCGGCAACGGTCCCACTCCGACCCATGTTTATCAGAAGGCCGGTACGTATAAGGCCAAGCTCTACGTATCTGACAATAACCTTTCCGACACCTATCCCTACGAGCGCGATCCGGTCACCGGAGAGATCATTCCCGCGACGGTCAATGAGTACAACTACTTCTCCGAGATCCAGGTCACGGTCAATGCCGACTGCCCCGATCTTTTCGTGAACGGCATAAGCTTTTCAAACGACGCGCCGGCCGCCGGCGAGAGGGTGACCCTCACCGCCACGGTCCAGAACGGCACCCTTCCCAATACGGGCGGGCTGACAGGGACCGGCGCGGACGCGTATTATCTCGTAGGCTTCTACCGCAACGATAAGTACATAGGCTTCGCGGAACTGACGGGAGATATCCCCGTGGGAGGCACCGCCGATGTATCGATAGACTTTGCCGCGGAGGCCGGACCGCAGAAGCTGACGGCCATAGTAAACGATATCGGCCGCAACATCCGTGAGGTCAACTACGACAACAACCGGCTCGACAGAGTGCTTGCCGGCAGCGCGACCGATTTTGCGGATCTCGCTGTAAGCGGACTTGCCGCCGGCATAGAGGACGGAGACACCGTATCCTGGGGTCAGGCCGTGAACGTCGGCGCGACGGTAAGAAATATCGGCAGCGCCGATGCGGAGAGCTTCAAGGTGCTTCTCTATGACGACTCCGCTCTCATAGGCTCGGTGCTCATAGACGCTTTGGCGGCCGGAGGAGCCGAGAACATCTCCTTTATCTGGACGCCGGAGAGGAGCGGGAGCCATACGCTCACCTTCACTGCCGACGGGCCCGTTTCTTCCGTAGTCGAGATGCAGGAGGAGAACAACACCGCAAAGCTCGATTACGCCTCGATCACGGTACGCTATCCCGACCTTAAGGTCGATGAGGTGAGCACCGGCTCGACCGGCACCTCGCTGGCTCCGGGACAGAACCTCGTCCTCACCGCTAAAATCACAAACGCAGGCAAGGGCGACGCCGTTAAACCGACTACGGTGGCGTTCTATGCCTCAAACCGCCTCGTGGGCAATGCGGACGCTCCCGCGCTGAAAGCAGGGGAGAGCGCGTATGTCAGCCTGCTTTGGAAGGATCCTGCAGTTTCCGTCACATCGATAACCGCGGTGGCGGACGCCTATGAGGCGCTTTCCGAGAGCGCCGAGGGCAACAACATCGCTTCGTTTGCCTTCGATACTCCGCTGAAGGTCAGCACCGCGGTCCTTGAGATATCCGATATCACCACCACCGGCGCGGCACGTTTCGGCGATGAGGCCGAGACCGCGATCACCGTTATCAACAGCGGAGAACGCTCGATAGACGAGGCGTTCAACGTAGCCCTCTATGTGGGTACGGACAGAGTGGGCCTTGCCGAGGTAAGCTCTCTGGCCGCCGGCGAAACGGCAGCGGTCAAATTCGCGTGGACGGCGCGGCAATGCGGCAGCGTCACTCTGCGCGCGTACGCGGACGCGGAAAGCAGGCTCGTTCTGGAAAACCGCGGGCTTTCCTCCGCGATAAGGACAGTCAGCGTCGCGCCGGGACTTATACTGACGGCCGAGTCGGATGCCGGCTCCTACGGGCTCGGAGATACCGTGGAGATCAGCGCTTCGGTCCGTTCCTCCGACGCCATGTATCTCCCGAGAGAGGCGGAAAGCCTCACCGCTGCGCTTGCGGGAACGGGGGAGACGGTTGAGCTGGTCTACGACGACAGCGTCGGAGCATATTCCGGAAGCTTTGTGCCGTCCGGTATCGGAGCATATACCGTGCTGCTCTCCGCGGCTTTGGACGGCATGGAGACGGCCGAAACGGTTTCGTTCACCGTGTCGGAGGACTTCCGCGTTATCCTGACTAACGAAGACGCCCGAAGCTACCCGATGGGCGGGACGATACCCGTGTCCGGTTTCGTGACGGCAGCGTCCGGAGACGGCCTGAGCGGAATACCCGTTTCGATCGCCGTCGTGGGAGCGGAAAGGTACACTTTCACTGCAGCAAGCGGCGCCGACGGTCATTTCGAGGCGCTTATCACCCTGCCCGAGGGCACGGGTGGAGCGTTCAGCCTTCGCGCCTCGGCCGAGAAGGACGGGATCGTTCGCCGCAGTGAGCGCGTGAGCTTCTATGTGGACGGGCTCTGGCTCGCATTTGAGGACAGCACGAACGTAATTCAGGGCTATGAAACCATACTCACGGGATACGTCAATAACCCGGGCGTAGCCGCGGAGACGGTCGGCAGCATAACGGTGGACGGCCTTCCCGACGGGCTCTCCTGCGAGGTGCTTGCGGCCCCCGGCAGCGTATTGAAAGCCGGCGGCAGCGAGGAAGTGCGCATTTCGTTCACTGCCGCGGCAGGACTTGCGCCCGGCGAATATCCCGTATTTATCAAAGCGGGCGCGGTGAGCCGTAAGCTTACCGTTGTCTGCGTCAGGGCCGAGGCTATCCCCCGCATCACCGTTATAGGCATGAAGGAGAACGAGTCGGACGGACTGGAGACCAAAAAAATCACCCTTTCCCTCAGACAGGGGGCCGAAGCCTCTGCCGTGATACGGCTGACCAACGCCGGCACTGCGCCCATAACCGGAGTGCACGCGGAGACGGATCTGCCCTTCGTGACCGTTCAGTATCAGGACGGCGTCACCGTAATGCCCGTGAACCGCGGATACTCCATACGCGATCCGCAGGGCGCGCTCTCCGTAGTGGTCACCGCGTCTCCCACCGAGACCTGCACCGCGGGGGTATACGAGGGCAAGGTCACCCTTACCTCTCCGAACTTTGCGGAAGCCATTCAGGTCTCGCTTATGATCTCGGTAGGCGCGGGCATAATGGGTACAACGGTATTTGAGGTCCGCAACGAGGACAACGTCCTTCTTGACGGGGCGAAGGTCACTCTGACGGGAGTTAATGAGGCCGGTCTGCCGATCATCCTGGATAAGACCGCCGACGAAAACGCTCTCGCGGTATTCGAGAACATTCCCGCTGGCGACTATACCCTTAGGGTGAATGCCGAAGATCACAGCACTCTCGAAACGGCGATCACCGTTGCCGCGGTCATTGACAGAACGCCGAGGATAGTTACTTTGAAACAGCAGAGCTTCTCCTTCGCCATCAGCGAAGAGACGGTCGCTCAGCTTCATTCCTCCGTCGTCGGCTCGCCGAATTACGATAATCTCGTCTGGATGGCTCAGCAGCTTGCCGACAGCAGCGAGCCGCAGCTCCTGCCTAACTTCTTCGCCGACGAGAAACAGTTCTACTATATAAGCGGCAGACTTCAGAACAAGCTTTCCTTCAAGGATCCCGATAACGCCGACTCGGCGATCGAGGGCATCATACTTCGCATAACGGATATCAGCGCGAATATGCCCGAGGGAGCCGTGTCCTTCTCCGCCGGCGGAGTCCTCAGCCCCACCAAGAAGGTGAGCGTGCTCAGGCCCGGCGAGGTGTTCGACGCGGTATGGAGCCTGGATCTCGAGAAATTCTTCCGTCACGCCGAGGTCGCGGCAGAGGAAGAGGCCGGCGTTTACACCGTCACCTTCCCCTCGGAGACCTCAAGAGAGGAGATAAACGCCTATATCGCCGCCAACGATCCCGTTCGCGATGGCATATTCACCGAGCTGAGCTACGACGAGAGCACGCACACCGGACGATATAGAGTGCCCGTGAACTCCGACGGAAGCAGCGCGGAGCCCTCCGACAGAGTACCGATATTCTACGGGGAGACGCCGTACAGCTTCGACTTTACCATTGAGGCTTCCGGAGTGAGGAGCGACAACGGCGAGACCGTCGTGACACGGATACCCGTGCGCGTCCACTACATCGCGCCCGATTATCTCATAAACGCCGGAGAAAAGAGCCCGTATGACGACAACGGAAACTACATCGGTCAGCAGTACGGGGACATTTACGATATTTATCCGGAGCTGGAGCAGAAGGTAAGCGTTGAGCCGGCCTTCGGCCCCGCGTCCGGCAAGACCTCTGCCATGAGCTACTCCTCCGGCTTCCTCAGCTCCATACAGATGAATGTGCCTCAGCTGCCCGATGAAGACGACGGGGTGGATCTCAGCTTCGGCTTCGGCTCCGACGTGGGCTTTGAGGGCCAGGTGACGAGGCTGTCCATGAAGATGAAAAATCCGTCGAAGCAGTACCCCATGGAGGATCTAATCCTCAAACTCGTGCTGACGGATACTCCCTACGGCGAGGACGGACGGCTCCTGCCCGGCGGCTCGGAGATACGCATTCCGATCACCGTGCGCACCACCCTCGAAAATGCCGAGACGGAGGACGGCAAGGTGAGCTGCGAACAACTCGCTCCCGGCGGGGAAGCGGAGTTCGAGTATGTCTTCCGCGTTGAAGACTTCATCAAGACGATCGACAAGCTCGCCAAAATAGACGATACGCTCGCGCCGTATCTCGAGCGCATGTCCGGAGTGGGCAAACTCTACGCCCGCTTTGAGATCAGCTTCGTTCAGAACGGCGAAGAGCACAGCACCGTATCGGGCGTTCGCGAATACGAGGTCCGCGAGCAGCCGAAGCTGCACATCAGCTACGACCTGATCGACCTGGGCGGCGGAAGATATGAGCTCTGCGCTCTCGTCACCAACCTCGGCGAGGGAGACGCGAGAAACTTCACCATGGGCATGCCCACGCTTCCGAACACCGGCTTCGATATGCGCATCACTGACGTACAGACCACTAAGGGCACCGTACAGCGCGGCAAGAACCAGAGCTTTGACAAGGTCGTGATCGATGTTCTGCGGCCCGGCGATACCGCTAAGATCGAGTATTGGCTGGCCGTGGTCGGCGAGCTTTCGAACGCACAGCAGATATCGCTCGGCAAGCTCGCGGCAATGCCTTCGATCCCGGTGAAGAGCGGCAAGGGCAACGGTATTGTCGTCTCGCCCATGAAGTTAGAGTCCATGCGCGATCAAAGCGCGCAGGCCGGGCTTGAAGAGCTCATCGGGCAGGTCGGCGTACTTGAGAGCAGCCTGCAGCTGCTCACCGACAAGACCGCGCAGGATCTCGGCCGGTCGCTGACGGACTATTACGACTATATCTTCGAGCTCAACCGCGCCGTCAGCATAGGAGAGATGTTCGGCATGACGGCGAACCTGGTCGGCGCCATCGCCAAGGTCAGCGAGATAGCAAAGGAAGGCACCAAGATCGCCGGCAAGCTGAAGGAGTTCAAGGAGCTCAAGGAGCTTCTGAAGGACAATAACAAGCTCAAAAAGCTCTTCTCGCTGCAGGAGATCATGCAGAAGGCCGAGGATGGTCTTGAGGAACTGATCAAGAACGGCAAGGAGCTGTGGTTCCTTCCGATCCCGGTAAACTATATCGAACAGTACAACAAATATCAGGACGCCGCGAGCGCGGTGAACGCCCTCATGAATGAAGGCGCGCTGAGCGAAGCCTTCGGAGGCTATGTGCTTCTGAACAGCGAAGCGGCGCAATATCTCAAGTTCGCCTGCGAAGCCGCGGAGAACGCCATGACGACGGCGGATAAAACCGCCCGCGCCGACCTGGCGTCAAAAGCAAGATACTATCTCGAACAGGCGAACACGCTCCTGAAGGAAGCCAAGATACTGAAAGATTCCGGCATGGAGATCTACGCCGGCATTCAGGAAACCGACTCGAACGTGGACGGCGACGCAAACAACTACAGCGGTCTTGCCGAGGGCGTGATAAGGCTGCAGGTCAACACCTTCATTGCCGCGGCGGAGCAGGATATGGTAACGCTTATCCCGGCCGTTGCGACCAGGCTGCTCCAGCTGCAGGCTCTCAGCGAGGTGGAGACCGGCGTGGAAAACCTGAAAAACGCGTCTTCGCAGATGGCGGGCATCGTCGGCGACGAAGGTCCTCTCGCAGAAGAAGTGAAAGCCATGAAGGAGGCCGCGGCATCGATCTACGAAACCGTGGGCTACGATCCGAACGCCACGCCCGAAGAGAACATAAAGGCGCTTTCCAGGAGCGGAGAGGGCTTCAAATCCAGCTTCACGCACCTCTTCAGACTTATATTCAGCGACCTGTACGGCCTGTTCGATCTCAGCGACAGCACCACTCTTCAGGATATCGGCGAAACCACGCCTCAGATGGTCAAATCTCTGGGCGAGGTCCTTGACGCATGGCGCAGGGGAGGCCGCAGAGGAGGCGCGGACGAGCTTTGCGACTCCATCCTTACCGCATATTTCGGAGGCGCGGGATCCGCCTATGACTGGTTCAAGAGCGAGTTCAGGGCGAACTTCCCCGCGGGCGGATCGGATACGGAGATAGAGCGCTATGTGGCGGCGTCCATGATCAAACTGATGCCGAGACAGCTCGTGAATGAGACCATGCTGCGCGAAAACTACGATAAGATAATCCTCGAGGGCAAGTCCTCCGACTACCGCGCGAATATCAGCGCCGCCGGAGACGCAGCCGCAGGCAGGAAGATCAACGTTTACTACGCGCAGAATGAGATCGAGCAGACCATCGGAGAGATAATCGCTCTTCTCAGAAGCTATCAGAACGATCCCACGAACATGACCAGCTATTATCCCGTTTCCCAGCTTCTCGCATACGTAAAGGGACTGAACACATCCATCGGCGCGATGGTGACCGACAGCCAGGGCAATCCTCTCGGCTCGGGCCGCACCGGCCATTACAGAAACCTGTGGACCTATGTGGGCTCCGGGGACGACCTCACGGTCAAGGAGATACGCCTGGGAGATATCTACAAAGCGCAGATACAGATGGACAGCCTCATCGCGGAGGGCTACGCCAATGTGGCCGACCGCTATAACCTCAATGCGCTGAGAGCGCTTGAAAGCATGACAAACATTGCGGGTACGGCCTTCGGCGCCGCCGCATCCGATCCCGTGGTGGGATTTGCGACGAGCGCGATGAGCATGATGCTTGACACCTCGGTCTACGTAGGCGCGCAGGATACTCTCGACAAGGCGAATGCCTACAATCTTGCAAAGGCGAGCGCGGATCTGAGCGTTACCGGAAATGTGATGCTCTCGCGCGAGATCGGTATCGCCGCCGACCTTAAGTCGGTATTCATGACCATGAACGGCTGGCGCAAGGTAGACCCCGAACTGCCGATCACTCTCGTTACGGTCGATGTGACCGACGCGGCCGCGGAGAGATATGCCGACGGCGCCTACGCCACTGCGGCGATCTCCGTGCGCAACGACCACAGCGGCAGCGTCACCGTCGCGCCGACGGTGGAGATCTACGACAGCTTCGGCTTTGTGGATTCCTTCACGATGGGCAGCAGGACCCTCACGCCGGGCGAGATAGGCGAGTTTACCGAGAATATCGCGCTTCCCGTTAATATGCTTCGTGACATGGGCGGCTACATCGCGGTGTTCTCCTTCGCGGCGTCGGAGGCCGAGACTATGACCATCGCGCCGACCTTCGGGCCTTATGTGACTCACTTCGGCGTAGGTACCGCCGATACTCTCGCTTACCTCAGAGACAACGGCTCGGCAAGCCAGCCTCTCGGCGGCACTCTCCCGGCAGGCGAGAGCAGCAGCGCGGAGATCACCGTTCCCGACGGAAGCAGCCTGCGGATATTCGCCGCGGCGCTGCCGGGCAGCGAGCTGAGCCTCACGGTGGCCGGCGTAGGCCCGCAGCAGAGGCATGATCATCTCAACAGTAACGATTTTGTCCTGATACCCTCTGCCTCGGGAACATACACCGTGACCGTCACGAACAACGGCGAAACGGACTTTGACTATGATCTCGCGGCGGTCATCACCCCGGATATGGGCGCCGTGCTCGGACTGGTCATGCCCTATGCGAATGTGACGGCAGGACGGTACAGCTACGAAACGGACACCGGAGAGACCGTCTCCGGAACACGCGCGTCCCTGCCGGTATCGCTCTTTGAAACGGGACTTGCCGAGGGCATGGAGATCGGCATAGAGACGTCTCTGCTCTCAAACGGCGAAAACACCGTTCCCGCGGCAGTCATCACGGACGTCATCAGCGACGATGCCGTGGTCGGCGCCGTATCCCTGACGGCGGGCGGAGGAAGAAACCTGATGCTCGTCTATCGCCCCGCCGACGGCACGCCGTCGGGCGAGTACTCCGGTACGGTAACATTTACCGTTGCGGCCGACCGGTTTGAAGCCGACCTGTCGCCCTATGACTGGACAAGGACCGACAGCGGCTGGCAGCTCACGGTCCCGGTGAAGGTACGTATCGATACCGCCGTTCCCGCGGCTCCGGTGATCACCTCCGCCGTGATCGACGACGGTTATATCAAAGCGGAAGGATGGTCCGAACCTGGAAGCTCCGTTATCATCTGCCTTGCGGAAAGCGAGAGCGACACGGGGACCGTCAAGGCGGTCGTGAGCGCCGGCAGCGACGGCTCCTTCTCGGAGAGACTTCTGCCTGACGGCAGCGGCACATGGTATGTTTACGCCGCAGCCCGCAGCGGAAGCGGTATAATGAGCGGCGAGTCCGCAAGAGTGCCGGTCGAGGTAAATTCCGGCGACGTTACGCCGCCCGCAGTTACGCTTATCGCGCCCATGACGGACGTTCAGCTTGTACGCGCAGTGCGTAAGATAAGCTTCAATGTTACCGAGAACGAAAGCGCCCTTCTCGCTGTCCCGACGCTGACAGTAGACGGGAGCGAGGTCGAGGTGCGCGCCGCGGGCGGCCGCAGCTATGAGGCCGACTGCGATATCGAAGACGGCACGCATACCATCGTGATAACCGCGGCCAGCGAAGGCGGCAGGACGACCGAACGCTATACCGTTATCGTCGGCAGCAGCGTTGAAGCCGTAATAAGCACGGGCGTTGCCGGCGCGACGGTCACAATGAACGGCACGTCAAAGCAGGCCGGCGAGGACGGCAAAGCAGCCTTCAGCGTGAAGCCGGGCAGCTACGAATACACTGCCGCGAAAGAGGGATATATCCCCGTTAGCGGCACGGCGACCGTAACGGCGGCGGAGAGGACCGTCGAGATCACCCTCAAGCCCGGAAAGACTCTGCGCGTGAAGGTGACCGATGAGGCCGAGGCGCCTGTAGCGGGAGCCAGGGCAGAGCTCGGCTCCTTCAGCGGCCTGACCGGCGAAGACGGCACGGCGGAGCTCCTTATGCCCTACGGAGAGTACGGCTATACCGTTTCGGCAGCCGGATACCGCACAAAGAGCGGCAGCATGAGCCTGACAGCCGAAAGCGCGGATGAGCTTGCCGTAGTACTCGCGGTCAACAGATCCGGTAAGTATCCCGTCTATCTGCGCCTGGTCGATGAGGCCGGCAGCGGCGTGACGGATGCGAGCGTGACCTTCGACGGGGAAACGGCGACTTCGGATATCAACGGCGAGGTCCTCTTCCTGCGGAGCGTGGGCAGCTACGACGCGGAGATAGAAGCAGAGCGGTATGAGCAAGAGCTTCTTTCCGTGAACGTGGACGCCTCCGGCAGGACTCAGACCGTCGTCCTCAGGCCCGCGGGAGCGGACTATGACGAAAAATATGAGATCCTGACCGTTCGGGAGGGCTATACGGCCTTTACGGAGAAGACGGGAGGAGAAGAAATTGAGTCCGGCAGCTGTTTCAGAGGCACTGAGGACAGGTTCGTCTTTATCGAGGGGACGGACGGCATACGCGTGCCGCTGAGGATACCGCTGCTTGCGCCCGACAGCGAAGACTGGGGCGAGATAAGCTATGCCTGGGCTGAGAATAACGGCAGTATCACGGCAAGCAGGACTCACAGGTACAACCCCGCTCATGCGGAGAGCGAGACGGTGAACACGAGCTCCGAGATCACCAAGGCGGCCACCTGCGAAGCCAAGGGCGAGACGACTTACACGGCGGTCTTCGAACACGCTGCCTTCTCCGCTCAGAACAAAACAGTGAAAGATATCGCCGCCCTCGGCCACGATTGGAGCGCGGCAGAGTATCAGTGGAGCGCGGACAATACTGCCGTGACGGCGACGAGGGTGTGCCGCAACGACGCGGCTCATGTCGAGAGCGAGAATGTCAATACATCCTCCGCGGTCACGACGGCGGCGACATGCGAGGCCGCGGGCAAGACCACATACACGGCGGTCTTCACCAATACGGCCTTCACTACGCAGACGAAGACGCTGGCGAACATACCCGCCCTCGGCCACGAATGGGGCGAAGCGGAATTCTTCTGGGCGGACGATCTGAGCTCGGCCCGCGCGGTGTTCACCTGCATCAGAGACACCGGGCATTCCGAGACCGTAGCTGCTGAGGTAACGGCCGAAACGACCGTTGAGCCGACTGTCGACTCGGAAGGAAAGAGCGTTTGCACCGCCGCGGTCTCCTTCGAAGGCAGACAATATACCGACACTCGGGAAAAGGTGCTGCCGGCTCTTGAGTTTGCCCCCGATACCAACGGCCTTGTGCAGCGCGGCGACGAATGGATCTACGTCAAAGACGGCAGGCACGATACCTCATATACCGGCCTTGTAGAGAACGAATACGGCTGGTGGTACGTTTTTGACGGCGTGCTCGATCTGAGCTTCACCGGCCTGGTGACCAACGATTACGGCACCTGGTTCATATACAACGGCCAGCTTGCCGACAGGTATACCGGACTGCTGCAGGATGAATACGGCTGGAAGTACATATACAACGGCCGGTTTGCCGACACGTATACCGGCCTCGTTCAGAACGAATACGGCTGGTGGTACGTCAGAAACGGTATGCTCGATTTCAGCTATACGGGCCTTGTGGAGAACGAATACGGCTGGTGGTACGTCTCCGGCGGCGTGCTCGACCTGAGCTTCACCGGTCTGGTGACGAACGATTACGGCACCTGGTTCATCTACAACGGTCAGCTTGCCGTGGGGTATACGGGCCTTGTGCAGAACGGCGACAAGTGGGCGTATGTCAAAGACGGCAGACAGGACAGCACATATACCGGCCTTGTAGAGAACGAATACGGCTGGTGGTACGTTTCCGGCGGCGTGCTCGACCTGAGCTTCACCGGCATAGTGACCAACGACTACGGCACATGGTACATCTATAACGGCCAGCTTGCCGTGGGGTATACGGGCCTTGTGCAGAACGGCGACAAGTGGATATATGTCTCCGGCGGCAGACAGGACGACACATACACCGGCCTTGTGCAGAACGATTACGGTTGGTGGTACGTCTCCGGCGGCGTGCTCGATCTGAGCTTCACCGGTACGGTGACGAACGAATACGGTACATGGAACATCTATAACGGTCAGGTCGTTTGATCTGCGTCCGACGGCTGACAGATCGGGAGAGACGGTCCTCATTGACCCCGAACAAGGGTCGGTGAGGGCCGTCTCTTTTTTTCAAAATGGCTTGAATTAACCGCTGTTTATTGTTATATTCAAATCGGGCGGACGGATCGCGGCAGAGACCGGGGCACGGGCCGCCGACGGAATAAACACGGGGATGCCGCCTTGCATGTGCGGCTCCCGGCGGCGAGAAACATCGGACACATCGGAAAGGAAAGCAGCGCATGAATGCCAAGCAGAGGATACGCGCCATAATGAATCAGCAGCCGCATGATCGGCTCGGATGGGATTTTCTCGACGCGGAACATAAAGACATGATCTACGCGCCCTTTGCGCCCTTCAAAAGGCCGGAAGCCGAGGGCATGACGGAATGGGGACGGTATCCGGAGCTTCTCGGACAGGTGCCCGAGTTCCGCGGCGAGGTCTGCATGGATATTTACGGGAACATTCTGGGCCGCCTTGAAGGAAAGACAAAGGGCGAATGCATCAGAGGCGCCCTTCAGGACGGGTGGGATAAGCTCGATAAGTATCGTTTCCCGACGTTTGACGCCGAGGAATACTCTTCGTCGCTGAAGGCAAAGGAATACGCGAAAAGCGACAAATATGTGATGGGCTCCTGCGTTTCCGTGTTTTCCGTTCTGCGCGATATCCGGCGGATAACCAACGCGCTTATGGACACGCTGGAGGAGCCGGAATACGTAGAAGAATTTCTCAGCCGCCTTTTCGATTTCACGCTCACTTATCTGGACGCCATAGCGGGCTGCGGGATAGACGGCGTGATGATAGCCGACGACTGGGGCACGCAGATATCCA
>JAGDDB010000238.1 GCA_017958265.1 Oscillospiraceae bacterium
GCCGATGGGTATGAGGGCGTCCTCGGCCTTGATGCCGGTATACAGCGGCGTGGATACCGGCTGGCTGTCAAGTATGGCCGGAGCCGTGTTCTCCACCGGCAGCGTCTGCTTTGCGAGTATCGCTCCTCTGCCGTCAAGAGGCTTGCCCAGGGGATCTACGACCCTTCCGAGCAGCTCTTCCCCCACGGGCACGTCGGCCATCCAGCCCAGGCGCCTTACGCGGCTGTATTCCTGGATGTGCTTGCAGGAGCCGAACACCATGCAGCCCACACGGCTGGGCTCGATATCCATTATCATGCCCAGCTCGCCGTTTTCAAACTCCACGAGCTCTCCGAACATGCTGTCGGCAAGGCCGTCCATCCAGCATATGCCGTCGGAAACGCTTATCGCGCGCCCGAGCTGGTATTCGTCTATATCCACGGAGACCCGCTCTATGGCCTTTTCGAGGCAGGAGGCTATGTCGCCGCCGTTTTTCAGCAGTTCGGCGCTGTTCGCGTTGAGTTCGTTTCTCAAAGTATGGAGCAGAATGTTTCTTATCGTACCGTCGAAAACCTTGTCTCCGACTCTGAGCAGAAGCCCGCCCGTAAGCTCCGGATCCACCAGCACCCGGAACGATATCTCGCCTCCCGCCTTCTTTACCATGTCCTCGGCGACGCCGCGTATTCTTTCGACCAGCCCCTCTTCCAGCTCGAACGCGGAGCGCAGGGTCACGTACAGCACGTCGTGGTGCATTATATACACTCTGTCTCCCGCGGTCACCTTCACGCGCTCAAGTATCCTGTCGGCTATGGCGCTTTCCTTTTGTCTGAAACGCGAAGCGAACGGCTCGGAGGACAGTATGCGGGACGCCTTGTCCGCAAAAAGCCGCATGGCGTCGTCCCGCGCGCCGATAAGCATGTTGGAGCGCATCACCTCAAGCTCGTTTTCCAGCGCTGCGCGCTGCTCGTCGCTCTTTGCCTCCGTTCGGCGCTGCTCTTCCTTCAGCTTCATCATGAGCCCGGCAAGCCCGGCGTCTTCCGCGGGGTCCTGCGGGTCCTCTTCCGGCGGAGGCAGCGGACGCAGACATTCCTCAGCCTCGTCAAGGCTGAGGTTTATCTCACTGCGGCGCTTTTCGAATATGCCGCGCACGGTCTTTCTGCCGAAGTACCACAGCGCGGCGGCAAGCAGCAGGAAGTTGATCGTCATATACAGGATAAGCATATCATCGTTCCTCTGCCAGCAGCCTGTCGGCAAGCATTCCGATCAGTCTGTCCGTATCGTCGCCCAGGTGCGTGACGAGAGCGGCCTTTTCCAGCTCCAGCTCGGCACGGCTGTTTTCAATGACGGCGCCGCTTTCCTTTTCAAAACGCAGCTCGTTTGCTTTGCTCTCGGAGCGCAGCTCTTCCAGCCGCGCTTCCGCGGCGGCGATCTCTTCGCGTCTGCTCTGCTCTCTTTCCCTGCGCGCCTCTTCCGCGGCGCTCAAGCGCTCCGCCTCCGCTCTTTGCAGGGCGGCGCGGGCGTCGTCTATGCGCTTTTGCCTGTCGTCCATAAACCTGAGCATAGGCTTGAACAAAAAGCGGTTCAGCAGCAGCATGAAAACGCAGAAGCCGACAACGGTCCATACGACGACCGATATGTCTATACTCATGGGGGATTACTCCTTATAAGAGCTTAAGAGATCTTTGAGATCAGCATGAATGCGATAAGAAGACCGTATATGGTCAGCGCCTCGATAAGAGCAAGAGCTACTATCATGGTCGAGCGGATGTTTCCGGCCGCCTCCGGCTGACGGGCCATGCTCTCGAGGGCGGATTTCGCCGTGATCCCCTGCGCAATGGCGGGGCCTATGGTGCTGACGGCTATGGTGATAGCCGCCGCCAGGGCCGTGATCGCATTGGAATTCATTTTCAAGACTCCTTTACTTATTGCTTTATTTATTCTTCCGTTCCGGTAGCTCCGTCGATATATATCGCCGAAAGCATCGTAAAAACGACAGCCTGTATCGTACAGAACAGCAGGCTGAGCACCATCATCACCAGCGGCACGCCTATCGGTATCAGCTCATACAGCTGATGCGTGACCGACTCCTCGCCGAATATGTTCCCGTAAAGACGCAGAGACAGCGACAGCGGCCGCACCACTTCCTCGATCAGCAGAAAGGGCAGCATGAAAAACACCGGCTTGATAAAGTGGCCCATATAGCCCTTGAGGCCGTGGCTCCTCACGCCGAGAAAATGCGTGGCGACAAACACCACTATCGCCAGTCCCGCGGTAACGGACAGCGACGAGGTGGGCGCTCCGAAGCCCTTTATCACCCCGGCTCCGGGAAGCAGGCCGCTGTAATTGGATACGATTATGAAGATAAACAGCGTACCGAACAGGGGCAGATATTTTCTCGCCCTGTCTTTGCCCAATATGCCCGCGAAAAAGTCCGTCAGCTTCTCCACGGCCATCTCCAGCGCGTTCTGGAGCTTTCCCGGCCTGTCCTTAAGCCGCCTTGTGCCTATCGCCGATATCAGCGTCACGACCGCTATGATCACCCACATGGTTATGACCTCTGCCGTGACGTTCAGGCCCAATATTCTGAATAAAACGTTTTCTTTCAAGCTCTCCGGCCTCCCCGGACGTTATCTTTTCCTGTTTTTCGCCGCCGCGGCAAGAACGATCTGCAAAACGGTGGCCCCGAGTACCGCCGCTATGACGCAGCGAAGGATATTTTGCTTCAGCGCCCACGCCGCCGCTCCCACGGCCGCGGCAAGCACGAGTATCGTCAGAGTATGTACGAAATACAGCCTGGTCAGGTTGTTTACGTTTTTTTCAAGCATGCGCCGCGTCACGGCGAAGTTGGCGCATGCCGCCGCGCAGCCCGCCGCAAACGCCGCCGCGGTGATGATCATCTGTCCGAGCGTCATTTGACCGGTGTGAATATCCCCGGCAGGCGCAGGAAGAACTGCTTTACCACAAACGAATTTTCGATCGCCTGCGGCTCAAATACCTTCTGCACCGCCTGAGGCAGCAGCGGGCTTACCTTGTATGCCACGAACAGCAGCAGTCCCGCGATGAGCAGGCCCTCCGCCGCTCCGAGCACGGCTCCGAGAAGCTTGTCTATGCCTCCCACTATCGGTATCGAGGATACCAGCGGGCTGAGCAGTTTTTTCAGTATCAGTTTGACGAGGATGAACACTATCAGCGCCGTCAGAACGAACAGTATCACTCCGGCGAAATTCAAAGACAGCGTATCGGCCGCGTTTTTCACGGCTTCGGATACCGAAGCGCGGATGTTTGCCGTCAGGTCGCCTATCGTCTTGTCTATTTTCATTCCGGAGATCACGTTCTGCAGATCCACGCCGGGTATCTTGATATCCGACAGTCCCAGCCCGGACAGATCCACTCCGGACAGATCGGGAATATCGGCGGCTGCCGCGCCCTGCCCTGCCTCGCTGCTTATGTCGGAGGCGATCTTGCCGAAATTGACGCTCTGCTCGGCGCCTTTGAGTATGTTGTCCACAAAGGGCTTTATCAATCCGTCCGAAAGCCTCCGGGCGAACGTCTTTTTGATGAAATTGCCCGCAAGCACGCCGCAGATCAGCGCGGCGATCTTGCTCAGTTTTTTTATTGCTCCCTGCCGTCCGCCGCCGATGACCGCAATAACGACTATCAGCACCAGCACGATGTCGGCAATGAGAGCGGCATTATGTAAGTTCAAAACAGTTTTCCTCCCGGTCCTTCCCCATCATTTTTCGAGCATGCCGCCGGTCAGCACAAAGTACTCCGGCAGTCCCCCGGCGTCCGCCCATTTGATCTCAACGCCGAGCAGCTCCGAAACGGTTTTGACCACATCCCCGCCCAGAGACTCTATCGAATATCTCATCCTGTCCGGATGTACGCAGGGCTTTCCCGCGCTTTTCGTGCATTCCGTGCAGCGCGAGCAGCTTCCCGCGGCAAGGCTGACCGAGCCGTCTTTTTCCATGGCGAGCAGCCTGTCGTCAAGCTCGCTTTTCATCCTGCCGTATTCCGCGTAAGCCTCCGCGGCGGTCATGTCCCGGGTGAAGAGCTGTTCGGCATACAGCTTCAGTTTTTTGAAGCCCCGCCAGAACTCAAGCGTATCGAAATCATATTCCGGACACGACCAGCGTTTGTTGAAGTTTCCGCATTTCGCGCACGCCTGCAGAAAGCGCTCGGTATCCACGTATTTTTCGAGAAATTCTTCTATTCCGATCTCTGCCTCAAGCATTGTCACACGCTCCTTGTCATCTGTAAGGTATGTCGAGTCCCGTTATCTCTCTGACTCTGTCCATATATGCTCCCTGAAGAGTGAGGAAAAGCTCTCCGGCCCTGCCTCCCACGCTCTTGCCGTCTATCGAGTCCGCGCGGCGCACAAGCGTGGTGGAGCCGGTGATGAACACCTCGTCGGCGCCGAACATCTCGTCAAGGGTAAACTCTCTTTCAACGCATTCCACTCCCAGCTTTCCCGCAAGCCCGAGAAGATGCTTTCTCGAAATGCCCGGCAGTATCAGCTCGTCCGCCGGATGCGTGATGAGCCTGCCTGCGCTCAGTATGCTCACGTTGGAATAACTGCCCTCGGTGACTATGCTTCCCCTGTGGAATACGGCCTCATCGCATCCCGCTTCCGCCGCCTTCTGGTTTGCCATGACGTTCGGGATAAGGTTGAGCGTTTTTACATTGCAGTGCAGATAGCGCGTGTCCTCCGCCGTTATCAGCTTTACGGGCAAACGTATGTCCGCAAGCTTTTTCGGAGTGACGGTTATCAGCAGATTGGCTTTCACATCCTCGGGCGGATACCTGTGCTGCCTGGGCCAGCTGCCTCTGTCCGCCTGCCAGTAGAGCAAAAGCACGTCCCCCTCCGCCTCGGCGGCGGTGCGTAGCAGTTCCTTTTTCAGCTGTTCTCTGTCAAAAGCGAAATTGCGTATGTCAAGCAGCCTCAGGCTGTTGTAAAACCTGTCAAGGTGATCTTCCAGATCAAAGACCACGCCGTTGGCTATCATTGCCGCGTCGTAAACTCCGTCGCCGAAATACACCGAGCGGGCGGTCATCGGTATCTTCATTTCCTCGAGCGGGCCTATCTCGCCGTTAAAATAACCTACCTTTTTCATTCCCTTTTTCTCCATGCGTTATTTCCAAACCGTCTTTATTGGTAAATCATATACTTACATTCGCAAAAATGCAATATAATTTTGCTTTTGACGCGGCCGCAAATCGCCGTACAGCGTCGATTTTTCATCCTCCGGACACGCAGCGCCGCGTTATAATAATACATTGACAATGAATATTATCCGTTGTATAATTCATAAGCTCATTTTTCAACGCCGGCGCGCCCGGCCGGAAATGTACCGGACGCATCGGTCGGTTTATGACACGCAAATAAATTTGTACAGGGAGACGATCAAAATGAAAAAACTGCTCGTACTTGCGGCTGCAATGCTGCTTCTTTTCTCCGTCGCGGCCTGCGCCGGCAAACCCGCCGCCGAGCTGCCTACGCTCACCATGGGCACCAACGCGGAATTCCCGCCTTATGAGTACCATGAGAATGAGGCCATCGTAGGGATCGACGCCGAGATAGCCGCCGCCATCGCCGATAAGCTCGGCATGAAGCTGGAGATACAGGACATGGCCTTTGACTCCATCATCACCGCCGTCGAGACCGGCAAGATCGACATGGGCATGGCCGGCATGACGGTCACCGAAGATCGTTTGAAGAGCATAAACTTCTCCGACTCCTACGCCACGGGCGTACAGGTCATCATCGTCAAAAACGACAGTCCCATAACAAGCGTTGACGATCTTTTCGACGTGGGCGGCTACACGATAGGCGTACAGACCGCCACCACCGGCGACCTCTATGCCACCTGGGATATCGAGGATGAGGGTCTCGGCACCGTGCAGCGCTACAACAAGGGCGCCGACGCCGTCGCCGCTCTCTCGGCCGGCAAGATCGACTGCGTCATCATCGATAACGAGCCCGCCAAGGCGTTCGTCGCCGCGTCGGACTCCCTCAAGATCCTCGATACCGAGTACGCCGTTGAAGACTATGCCATCTGCGTAGCCAAGGGCAACGAAGAGCTTCTCGGCAAGATCAACGACGCCCTGGCCGCTCTTCGCGCCGACGGCACCATACAGAAGGTCATCGACAAATACATAGGCGACTGATATTCAAACCGTTTATAGGGGGCGGATACCGCCCCCCTTTTTTATCAACGTGAAAGGATGCGCCTATGTCCGGGAGTTTTGAATCTCTGAAAGAAAAGTTCATACTGAATTTTGTAGCCGACAACCGCTGGAGATACCTCCTTCAGGGTCTGGGCAACACGCTCAAGATAACCTTCGGAGCCGTGGTTTTGGGCATAGCGATAGGTGTGATCGTGGCTATCATACGCTCCACCTGGGACAAGACCTCCGAGGATATGCACCCCGGCGCCGGCCGCTTCATCCTCGGCGCGGCAAACGCGGTATGCAAGGTCTACCTTACCGTGATACGCGGCACGCCCGTGGTGATACAGCTGATGATCATTTATTATGTCATCTTCGCTTCTTCAAACAACGGCGTTGCCGTAGCCATGCTCGCCTTCGGCATCAACTCCGGCGCTTATGTAGCCGAGATAGTACGCGGCGGCATAATGTCCGTAGACGCGGGGCAGTTTGAGGCGGGACGCTCTCTCGGCTTCGGTTACGTTCAAACCATGCGCTATATCATCATCCCCCAGGCATTCAAGACAGTCCTGCCCACCCTTGCCAACGAATTCATCGTCCTTTTGAAGGAAACGGCCGTATCCGGCTACATATCCGTCATGGACCTTACCAAGGGCGGCGATATCATCCGCGGCAGGACGTTTTCGGCTTTCATGCCGCTGTTTGCCGTAGCCATAGTATACCTGATCCTCGTAATGTTCTTTTCCTGGCTCGTAGGAAAGCTGGAAAGGAGGCTGAGAAGCAGTGACCACTGATACTGTCGTAGAGGTAAGATCGCTCAAAAAGCATTTCGGAGCGTCGATCAAGGCGCTCGACGGAGTCGATCTTTCAATAGAGCGCGGAGAAGTCGCCGCGATAATCGGCCCCTCCGGCAGCGGAAAATCCACTCTGCTGCGCTGCATCAATCTGCTTGAGCGGCCCAGCTCCGGGCAGATATTCTTTGAGGGCTGCGAGCTGACCTCTCCGAAAACGGATATAAATTATTACCGTGAGCGTATAGGCATGGTCTTTCAGCATTTCAATCTTTTCCCGCACAAGACCGTGCTTGACAACATAACTCTCGCTCCGCGAAAGCTGAAAAAACAGAGCCGCGAACAGGCCGAAGAAAGGGCGATGGAGCTGCTCAGGCGGGTGGGCCTGGCCGACCGCGCCAAAGCGTGGCCGAGCCAGCTTTCCGGCGGTCAGAAGCAGCGCATAGCCATAGTCCGCGCATTGGCAATGGATCCTCAGCTCATGCTGTTCGATGAGCCCACCTCCGCGCTCGACCCCGAAATGGTGGGCGAGGTTTTGGACCTCATGCGCGCTTTGGCAGGCTCGGGAATGACGATGGCCGTGGTCACCCATGAGATGGGCTTTGCCCGCGAGGTAGCCTCCAAGGTCATATTCATGGCCGACGGCATCATACGCGAGGAAGACTCTCCCGAGCGCATCTTCTCAGCGCCGAGCGATCCGCGTCTGCGCGACTTTCTCCACAAAGTGCTGTGATCCTTCGATACA
>JAGDDB010000239.1 GCA_017958265.1 Oscillospiraceae bacterium
CGCTCTATAAGCTGGCCGACGAACGCGCCGCAGAGCCGAAGCAGGATTATTTCGACGACGTTCCCCCGGAAGGCGGGCTTGCGCAGGCCGTGCGCTGGGCGGCGGACAGCGGTATCGTCAACGGCTACGGCGGCCGCAAATTCGGGCCGGACGATCCCGTGACGCGGGAGCAGATGGCCGCCATGCTCTATCGAAACGCTCAGAAGCTCGGCCGGGGCTTCAAAGGCATGTGGGTGTTCCTGCTGAACTACCCGGACGCCTCGGAGATCTCGGCCTGGGCGGACGAAGCCATGCACTGGGTGGTCATGAACGGTATCATCATAGGCACCGATAAGGGCCTGGAGCCCGGGGCCTTTGCAACGGACGACCGGCTTTCGCTCGTCCTGCAGCGCTGGCAGAAGTCTCTTGCCGATGCTTCGGACGGCGTATGGTACGCTTTTGACGACGCTGACCTTGCAATAAAGGTGCCTTCGGATATGGAATTCGAGCCCGTCGGCACCGGCATGATCGCTTATTCCGGCCGCAGCGAACGCCTTTTCGTTGAGCTTTCGCTGTGGGATCGGATCGGCGGTCCGACGATAGAGGACCTCGCGGCTCTCGCGGCGGAGTCAACAACGGAGCCGACCGAGGTCGTGGAGTGCGGCGGCCTTTCCGCCGTGAAAGTTGACCGCGCCGACAAGCAGATCAATTACTTCCTCATGGCGCCCGACGGGGATTCCTGGTCCCTCCGGATACTGCCCAACACAGATGCCCATCCCGAGCTTACCGGCGAAGACGTTGCCGAGGAAGCTCAGGCCGTCGCGGCGAGCATGTGCCGCGGACTGAACATCCCGGAGAAGGAAAACGCTGTGGAAATGCTTCCCGTCGAGCGCCCCGAGACAGACTATCTCGCGCTTGTAAACAAGACCAACGCTCTGCCCGAGGGCTGGGAGGAGGACCTGCAGACCGTCCGGACGGTCAATTCGGTCGGCGACATCGTCGAAGTCGAGCGCACCGCATATAAAAAGTATTTGGAGCTCAAAGCGGACCTTGCCGAGAACGACGGTATTTACGTCGAGCTCGACTCCGCCCGCCGCAGCGTCGCGGCCCAGCAGGACATCATGGACCGCTTTGTTGAGAAATACGGCGCGGATTACGCGGCCAAGACCGTTGCGCAGCCGGGATATTCCGAGCATCACACCGGCCTTGCGCTGGACCTTTACTTCCGCACGAAGAACGCGGACGGCAGCTTTACCGACGTGTACTACAACGAGGATATGGAAAAGGAAGAGTACAAAGGCGTATGGGATGCGATCCACGCCAAGCTTGCTCAATACGGCTTTATCCTGCGCTATCTGGAGGGCATGGAGCACGTTACCGGATACCGCTACGAGCCTTGGCACATCCGCTATGTGGGAAATGCCGAGAACGCTTACACGATCATGTCGCAGAGCGGCCTGACGCTGGAAGAATACCTTGCCGGGAAGACCGCCCCGGAGGTAACGATCGACCTGGGAGCTTCCCGGCTCTACAGCGAGGAGGAGCTGAACGACGCGGTGATCGCGGTAAAGTGCAAATTCGCCGCGTGGCCGGGCTGTGAGCTGCACGCCGTGCGTTACGCAGGAGATCAGGCGAACAGCGAGGAAAACCTCAAATGGCTCAATTCTCTCGAAGAGGGAGCAAATTACACCCGTGCCGCGGAATTCCTGATGGATTATCATTCTCCCGTCGGGGAGGGGCCCTATAGCTGGGAGCCCGATACGGAGTATACGGATTACGGCTGGTGGCTGGCGCGCACGGAAGACAGCGGCTGGCAGATACTGAGCTGGGGATACTGAGCCGGCAAGCGGTTCCGGCGGGCCCGGCGCCTTTGGCCGGGCGGTCGGAGGATCTTACGATGCTTTGCCCGGAATACGAAGATAAGGATGTGACTGTATGACTATCAAATTACAGGGTCGGATCGATTCGGCAAATGCGGCGCAGGCGGAAAAAGACATTCTGAGCCGTCTTGAAGCCGGCGTTAAGGAGCCGGTCGTTTTGGACGCGGCGGCTTTGGAGTACCTTTCTTCTGCGGGGCTTCGCGTGATCCTGCGCCTGAAAAAGACCTATCCGGATATTCGGATAATCAATGTGAACTACGATGTCTACGAGATTTTCGAGATGACGGGTTTTACCGAGATGATGGACGTGGAAAAAGCCTATCGCACCGTTTCCACGGAGGGCTGCGAGGTAATAGGCGAGGGCTTCAACGGCAAGGTCTACCGTATCGACAGCGACAATGTGGTAAAGGTTTACAAAAAAGCCGACGCGCTTTCCGAGATACAGCATGAGCGGGAAGTGGCGAGGCTTGCGCTCATTCTCGGCGTTCCGACCGCGATATCTTATGACGTTGTCAGAGTCGGGGACAGCTACGGCTCGGTTTTCGAGCTGCTGAACGCGCGCTCGTTCGCAAAGATACTTGCCGAGGAGCCGGAACGCATGGAATGGTGCGTAAAAGAGTATTCCGACATGCTGAAGAAGCTGCACGGCATCACGGTGCCGGAAGGCAAGCTGCCGTCCGCAAGAGAGGATATGCTTGAAGCGGCAGAAAGAATGAAGTCCTTCCTCCCGCCGGAGCTCGGAGAAAAAGCGGAGCGGTTGATTTCGGAGATACCGGAATGCGATAAGCTGATCCACGGAGACTGCCATACGAAGAATATCGTGCTCGCGGGCGACGAGGTGCTGCTCATCGATATGGACACCCTGTGCGTGGGCCGCCCCGTATTTGAGCTTGCGCAGATGTATAATTCCTATATCGGGTTTTCCGAATACGACCACGGGATCGTGAAGGAGTTTCAGGGCTTCGATCAGGAAACGGCCAGCGAGTTTTGGGAAAAGACGCTCCGCGCGTACCTGAACACGGAGGATGATGAGAAGATCGGAAGGATCGAAGATAAGATACGCTGCGTCGCGTATATCGATCTGATCGACTGGAAAAGCAGACATTCCGATCTCAGCTCACCGGAGGATAAAGCGACGATCGCCCTGTGGACGGAAAATCTGACCGAGCTTCTCAAAAGAACGGACAGCCTTGATTTCTGAATTCGAGAGCGTAAAGCTCGGAGGAGCGCATGGAGCGGAAAAGCATTGACCTGCATATACATACTGCCGTTTCCGACGGTACGGACAGTCCGGAAAAGATCGTTTCCCGGGTGAAAGAGGCCGGTATCGGGCTGTTCTCCGTTACCGATCACGACACGCTGAAATGCAGCGGCATCATACCGAAGATGCTGAAGAGCGAAGATCCGGTCTTTCTCTCCGGTGTGGAATTTTCCTGCAGGGACAGCGGCGGGAAATATCATATCCTCGGCTACGGCTACGATACGGAGGCGGATGCGATCCGGAATGTGACGGAATATTCGCATCGTCTTCGCATGAAAAAAGCCGAGGCAAGACTCGATTATCTGAAAACACGTTTCGGCTTCGATTTCCCGGCGGAGGAGATAAGCGCGCTGCTTGCCCTTGACAATCCCGGCAAGCCGCACATCGGTAATCTGATGGTGAAATACGGATACGCGGAGAATAAAGAAGACGCTATCCGGCAATATCTCGATCTTGCGCATTTGGAAAAGTTCAATATAAGACCCGAGGAAGCCATAAGGGGCATTGCGGAAAGCGGCGGCGTCCCCGTTCTTGCCCATCCCGCTTTCGGGGACGGAGAGCAGCTGATCACGGGCGGCGAGATGGACGAGCGCGTCAGGCGTCTTATCGAATTCGGACTGAAGGGCATGGAGTGCTTTTATTCCGGATTTGACGCCGCGCTGCGAGGGGAGATGCTGTTCCTTGCGGAGCGCTATGGGCTGTACGTTACCTGCGGCAGCGATTACCACGGCGGAAACAAGCCCGTGAAATTGGGCGATACGGGCCTTGACGCAGACAGGGAATATCCCGACGGACTGAGGCGCTTTTTGGAAGATATGAAGGAACATGAACATACTGCGATTTGATACGAGGGACAAAAAACCGAAGCTGTTTCATCTGCTGCCTTTGGCCGCCGTCGGCACGGCGGCAGTCGTGCTGCTCTCCCTCGGCGGGCCGGAGCGCCATGCGGCGGCCATCTGCGCGATAACCGCGCTGTTCTGCCTCATTACCTTCGTCGAGCTTCTGCGGGCGTGGCTGGGACAGCTGCAGTACAACCCGTATTCGTATAATACGATCTACTACATGGGTTTTGCCCTGTTCGATCTGTCCGTGTTCGTAACGAACGTTATCCTATGCCTGCGCATACTGCGTATGCCGGAGCTGTATACGGCCGAGTCCGTTCTGCACACGCTGCTGAACTCGGCCAAGCGGTATATGCTGCTTTCCGCGCCCTTTGTCCTCATTTTCTCGGGAGCGCTGATAGTATCGAATATTTCGCTTATACGGCATGAGGGAAAGCGCATCGTCAATCTGCTGGGCATCCTTCTGGCCTTTCTGATGCTCGCGGGAGAGATATTCCTGTTTCGCTTTGACTATTATGTTTCCGGCAGCCTTGCGCAGGTACGCCTGCATGAGCTTTTCGGAAACCTGTTCGCGGCGCTCTACCTGTACTGCGAATGCATGCTGATCGGCGCCGTTATCGCAGGCACGCTCGTAGTCCGTTATGAGCCGGAGAAGGACAAGGACTTCATCATAGTGCTCGGCTGCGGACTGCGGCGGGACGGCTCGCCCACGCCTCTGCTGCGCGGCAGACTTGACCGCGCCCTGACCTTTGCCGAAAGGCAGAAAGCGGAGACGGGAAAGGAAGCCGTCTTTATCGTTTCCGGCGGCCGGGGGCCGGATGAGGTGATGTCGGAGAGCGCCTCCATGAAGCGCTATCTTACCGAGCGCGGCGTGCAGGAAGAAAGGATAGTGGAAGAAGACCTCTCTTCAAGCACGTTTGAGAATATGAAATTCTCTCTTGAGAAGATCAAAGAGCTTGACACCTCGGGAAAGGTAGCCTTTGCCACAACGAATTACCATGTCTTTCGCAGCGGCCTTTTCGCGAGACGCGTAAAAATGCGCGCGGTGGGCATGGGCGCGAAAACAAAGTGGTATTTCTGGCCGAACGCTTCGGTGAGGGAATTCGTAGGACTGCTGACGGAGCACAGACTGAAGCAGGGGCTTATACTCTCGGGCATGATCATATTCTATGTGGCACTGACGCTGCTGGTTTACAGATAAAGCCGTATCAAATAAAAAAACCTTCAGGAGGTTCTGATTATGAAAATGCGGAAGACCTTTCTTATTTGGCTGCTGGTCGCTGCGATGCTGCTGCCCTGCGCGGCTTTTGCCTCGGAAAATGCCGATGGCGCGCCGGACTATGCCGACAGCGCGAGCTGGGCCTATTTTGAGATGGGAGAAGACACGGGAGTAGACATTTTCCTGATCTGCCCGACGGTGGACACGAGAAGCGAAACAAACTCTTTCGATCTCAATGACAAGCTGAAATCGATGTTCGTAAACGCTCTCGATATGGAAAAGGGCATATACGAGGAGACGGGAAGACTGTTTTCCCCGTATTACCGTCAGATGTCTATGAACGCGTACAGGCTTACGGAAGAGCAGCGCGCCGCGGCGATGGAAACAGCCTACGGCGACGTTTCCGCAGCTTTCCGCTGGTATCTGGACAATGAAAACGGCGATCGCGGCATTATTCTGGCGGGCTTTTCTCAGGGCTCTCAGATGTGCCTGGAGCTGATGAAGGAATACTTCGGCGGCGACGGGAGCGAGGCGGTCCGGCTGCGCGAAAAGCTTGTCGCGGTATACTCCATAGGCTGGTCCGTCACCGAGGACATGGTCAGAGACTATCCGCAGATAGTTCCCGCACGGGGCGAGACGGACACCGGTACGGTGGTCTGCTTCGACTGCGAGGACGGAACGCTTACCGATACATTGGTGATCCCGGAGGGAACGAAGGCGCTTTCGATTAATCCCCTTAACTGGAAGACCGACGCTACTTACGCCGGCAGATCCGAAAACCACGGCGCAGTGAC
>JAGDDB010000240.1 GCA_017958265.1 Oscillospiraceae bacterium
GAGCCTGCATCCTGCCGCTCCGTGTCCGGGGTGCCGGTTTGATCGCCGGGGTCCGACTGAGCGTCGGGGTCCGACTGAGCGTCGGGGTCCGACTGGGCATCGGGGTCCGTCTGAGCGTCGGGGTCCGTCTGAGCGTCGGGGTCCGTCTGAGCGCCGGGATCCGACTGTTCGCCGCCCGTTTGGGCCGGCTCGGAAGCGGAAATGAACCGTGCCGTCTGCCCCGGGGCAAAGGCGCCCTCTTCCACCAGCGTGACCGTATCGGGCAGCAGGACGGTTTTTACATAGGCGCTGCCCGAGAAAGAGCCTGCCGCAACGGTGTTTACGGGGTTTCCTGCTATCATCGCCGGTATGCTTACCGTTTCCTCCCTGCCGGTATAGGCGGTTATGGTCACGGAGCGGTCCTCGACCGTATAGCGGAAGTATTCATGTATATACGTGTCTGCGGCTCGGACGCCCGACGCGAGAGCAAGCGTCAGCACCAGCGCCGAGAACAGAGCGGTAAAACGCTTAAGGGGCATTGTTTTCACCTTTCCGGGGGAGAGGCGCTGCCGCGCCTCTCCCCCGTATTTTTTTGTTATAGGCGAGGAATCGCCGGAGAAAAGGCGATCACTACGGATTGATTTCTTCCACATCTTCTTTGGATACTTCGATCACGTCTTCCGTTTCAAAGGGGATGATCTCCATCTCGAGAGCTTCATACTTCTGTCTGTCCATGTGTTGTTCTCCTTAGATCTTGTTTTTTACTGTGCCGCGCCGACGGAAGCATAACTTCCGGAAGCGGCGGAGCTGTATACGGTGAACTCATTGCCCGTGGCAAGCTCGCGCAGGACCATATACGCCCTGAAGCTTATGCTGAGATCGTCGCTGTCTACCTTTGCGTTGACCGTGAGTACGCCGTTCGCCGCCTTGTCCGAGGACCTGTATATATGCACGTTGTCAGAGGTCTCGGTAAAGCCGGCTGCATCCGTCAGCTCGGTGGTCCTTGCGTACAGCATGCCCTGCTCTACCAGCTCATAGCCTTCCGGCACGCTTCTCGTGGCAGTGCACGATACCTTGTGCACACTGTCTTCCGCCACGGTAAACGGGGCGGCGAGGGTGACCACGGGCTGCGCCTCAACGATCCGGCTTTCCTCAACATAGCAGGCGGTCAGGGTCACGTCGCCCGTGGCCTTGAAGAAGTAGTCTTTCTCATAGCCGAGCACGGTATCGCCGCGCTTCCAGCACTCGAATTTCCAGCCCGGTATCTCTTCGGCACTGAGGGTGACATTGGTGCCCACGGTGACGCCGCTGCGCACGGAAGCGTCTCTGACAACGCCGCTGTATGCCACCGTGATGCTGCAGGGAGGCGTATCGTTTCTGGTGTATTTCGGCACGACGGTGATGATGGGATCCAAGCCGATGTTCGCGTTTATCGCGGCCTCCGTTGCGGTATAGTCCGAGCCCTCGAAGACCCATTTTTCAAAGGTGTGACCGAATTTCGACGGCCTTGTCGGGAAGTCGATGGTACTGCCGGAGGTATACTGCGCCGCGGCAAGCACCTGGCCGTAGTCGCTGACGAACTGCACGAAAGAGCGGCTCCTGGCCGGGGTGCTGTATACCAGCGTGATGCTCATGCTGCCCGTTACGGTAACATTCAGCGTATCGCCCGTGCCCAGCACCTTTCCGCTGTCGTTCTTCCAATGGAGCACTCTGCCGGCGTCCGCCGCGCGGAGGGTCAGCCTTTTGCCGAGAGGCAGGTTCATGGAGTCTTCCGTGTCGATCTGCGTCAACGTTTCCACGCCGTCGGCCGTCTCTACCAGGTAGAACAGCGCGCCGTTTTCGGGGATCAGAGTCACCGTGCGATCGCCGCGGGCTTGATATTTCGCGGTGAGCACCGTGTTCTCCGTAATGGTGAAGCTGTATTCGAGGGAGGCGCAGACCGGTGTTTCACCGTTATACCAGCCGCGGAAGTCGTAGCCGCCGACGGACGGAGCGGTAAGAGTGATCCTGTCGCCTTCATAAATGACGTTGTTTTCCGGCGCGGGAATATCGCCCACGGAGGCGGACCCGTCGGAGGTGCTTGCGGAGAGGGTCACGACGGTCCTCTGCGCGAACGCAGCGGTCACGGCGACATCTCCGTCGGTGAC
>JAGDDB010000241.1 GCA_017958265.1 Oscillospiraceae bacterium
CACGGCGACATCTCCGACGGTGACGGTGAAGGTATATCTGCCGTCGCCGTCCGGCGTGAGTGCGACGGGGTCGCCGCCTTTGGTCACGGTCAATGTGTCGATAGCCCAGCCCTCGGCCGGCGCTGCGGTCAGCGTGACGGTTTCGCCGGAGACCGCGGTGATCTTGTCCGCGATGACGGAGCCGTTTTCGCTGCCGCCCGCGACCGTTACGTTATAGCGGGTCACGCCCTGTTGGGTGATAACAAACGCCGCGCTGCCTGTGTAGGCGCAGTCAAAACTGTCACAGCGTACCGTGACGGTGTAGCTTCCCGCCGCCGTCGGCTTTGCCGAGCCGGCATAGACGGTGCCGCCCGTGCCCACATAGCTTATTATCGGCGAGCCGACCGCGTCGGCGGGTACGGTGAAGACGGGATCGGGGAGTACATCACCTTCGGCGCAGCCCGACTGAGCCACAGCCAGCGGAGCGGTGATCCTGCTCCAGCGGGCGTGAAGCGCGGTATCCTTATTGTATTTCGTTGAGGCCGAAACGGCGTTTACATCCTCGTCATACCAGCCTTCAAAGGTATGTCCACTCAATTCCGCCTCGGGATATGCGGATATCTTTCCGCCCTTGGGGATGCGCAGCTCGTCGGCTTCGCAGCGTCCCTGGCCGGCGTCGAAGGTCACGGTGACGCAGTCGACCCAGCGCGCGTAGAGATTTTTGTTCGTGTCAAAGCGGGTGTTTTCCGTTACCAGCTCGCCCTCCGGGCCGACAGACCAGCCGAGGAAGAGCTTATTGTCGTATGTGACGACAGGCTCGGGCAGCTCGCCGATGGCGGCGCCTTTTCTGACGGGGATCTCGGCAACAATGAAGCTGCCTTCATAATATGAGAGCGTGACGCTGTCGGCCCAGCGGGCGTATATGACGGTATCCTCGTCGAAGATCGAAGTGCTGTCGACCGCTTCTCCGCCGTCGGCTTCAGTATACCAGCCGATAAAGAACTTGTCCCGGGCGTAGGCTTTGGGCAGAGGGCCGGCGGAAGAGCCTCTCTCCGTGCTGATGCTCGCGGTGGCGCAATCGGCGTTGTTGTCGTTTTTGTCAAGGATCACGGTGACGGGATCCGAGGCAAAGCTGACCGTCAGAGCGGCGGAGAGATTTCCCGCGGCATCCATTGCCTGAATGTATATTGTGCCGGATTCGGGTTCCTCGGTGAACTGCAGGGGGATGATGAAGCTGCCGTCCGCGCCCGCGATCCGGGCATTGGCGATCTCGGCCGTATACCCCTCTTCCTTCCAGAAGTACACCGATGCGCCCGCTTCCGTGTGGCCCGTTACGTAGGTGGAATAGCCGAAAGAGGTCTCATGTCTGGGGAATACGCCCATGTTGTCCAGCACCAGGGGAGGGGCCATGTCGTCGGAGCTTACCACGATGTACTCCAGCGCGTAATCCAGTGTCGAAGCGTTCCTGGCAAGGACGGTAAGGGTCGTGTCCGTGCCGGGATCCAGCGGGTATTTTCCTTCATCCGGAGTTACTTCGTTGCCGGCGGCGTCAGTGACCGTGACGGTCACCGTCTGACTGGCGGAAACGGTGAATTCCGCTCCGTTTGCTCCTACCGCTAAAGTGTGGGTGCCGCCTTCGCCGCGGATCACGTTGGAAGAATATGAGAGAGTGGGCGAAGCTTTCTTTTTCAGCAGGGCGGGAGAAGATACCGCCTCGGCGCCGGTGAGCTCGAGCTGCTCGCCGGTTTCGCAGACGGCTTTCACGCCTACGCTGTAATTCGCGCCTTCCGACGGGGGCGTCAGAGTGGAAAGATCCATTATCAGCTCGGTCGCCGGAGCCTCGGTAAGTGTTCCGCTTTCGTCCTTCAGGCCGTTTACGCTGAAGAAGACGCCGGTCTGGCTGCCCTCTTCGTCATATACGGTGAGCTGATAGCCGGTGACCGTATAGCCTTCCGGAACAGCGGGGGCCGTCCAGGAGGCGGTCATGGTCTCGTTTCCGGAGTAGGTCAGAGTCACGTTTCCGGGAGCGGCGGGAGCGGCGTTGTTGGTATAGCTCACCGCGTCAAAGCTTATCTGATCCGCCAGGGTCCAGGTGGAAACGGTGTTGCCGGCCTCGTCGGAGGCGGTCACGTATTCCAGAAGCAGGAGGGTGGGGTAATACGTTCCGCTTGGAGCGATATTGCCCGTCAGACTAAAGCTCAGGCTGTCGTCGTAAGTGAGGTCGGTGAGGTTATCGGTCTCGGCCAGCAGATAGTCGCCGGCGCCGCGCTCCTCGCCCAGCATGAGCTGTATCTTGTAGAGCTTCTCGGGGTCGGGGTCGGTGACAAGGTAAGAGGCGTCGCCGTTTTCCGTATCGAGAGAAGTCTCCTGTTTATCCAGTGCGGCGAATTCCGCCGTCTTGATGACCTCGACGGTTTCAATCTGCACGCCGTCGGCGCTGAGAGTGAACTGATACGTACCGGCCATATCGGGGGCGAAGTACACAAGGCCGGGACTGACAAAGAAGTTTGCGGATGCGTTGTTCTGATCGCCGTTCTCGGGGTCGAAGGTCGCCGGGATCAGATCTCCCGCGCCGAGGATACGGCCTTCGGGCTCGCTGTCGGAATAATAGCGGATCTCCAGCTCGCCGTTGCCGACGACCTTGTCTTCATCGGTCAGAGTAATGACCAGAAATTCCTTCCCGGCGGCCGCAGAGGAGACCTCTGCGTTGAAGCTGTTCGATGCGCGGGTGCGGCTCAGGACGATGTCATCGGGATCGCCGCCGTTCGCCGCCGACTCGTCGTCTTCGCCCATCAGAATAACGGACTGCATGCCCGCCTCAACGATGGTGGGAATGATGTCCCCGGTCTCGGTATCGCGGGAGGTGGTCAGAACGGACATGGAGCGCGTGCCGCGGTCGACATAGCCGCTGAGATCCAGCGATTGGCCTTCGCCCCAGCCGCCGTCTATCTTGAGACCTTTGTCTCCCAATACGTAGATTATCCTTACGTTGCCCTTAAGCAGGCCCGCGCCGACCACGACCTTCGCGCCGACGGCGGCGTCGAATTTGATGTTGGCGTTCCTGGCCATCTGATTGAGGATGCTCGTGGGAGAGAAGCCGTCCATCTTGGATTTGTCAACGCTGCTGGAGGCGGTGGCAGCCGCGTAGAAGCCCAGGTCCACCGAGCCCAGCTTCACAGCGCTCATGGGGAAGAAGCCGCCGATTATGCCCTTGGGGATGTTCAGGCTTGCTTTCAGAAGCGCGGAGGCGGTGAGCCTGTATACGAAGTAGATCGTATTGCCCTCTACGCAGTAGCCCACGAAACCGCCGTAGTCCACGCTGCCGGTGGCGGAGATGAAGGCGGGTATCTCAACGGGATCGCCGTAATAATCCTCGATGCCGGTGCCCGGCAGATGTACGGCGATGACCAGGTACTGACCCATTTCCGTGCTCAGGCCCCAGTAGTCTCTGCCGTTTATCGTTTTGTTGCCGGCGTCCCAGCTGGCGTGTATGCCCATTTCCTTGATGAAGTCAAGGTCGGCTATCTCAATATCGGACATGGTCAGATCAAAGCCGTCCAGGCCCACGGAAAGGTCGATCCAGCCCTCGATAACGTCCATTATGCTGCCCGTCGCGCCTATCTGCAGGCGCACGGGAGGCGCTCCGAAGGAGTCCATGTTCACCGTGTCCGCAAGACCGG
>JAGDDB010000242.1 GCA_017958265.1 Oscillospiraceae bacterium
GTAAAATATCGTTCTTTGAGCGGGTCCGCGTCTGCGCGCGGCTCCGGAGCGGGTCACTTGCCGAAGGTCTCTTCAAGAAAACGCTGCCACTTGCTGTCCTCGTCGTCTTCGGCTCGTTCTCCGTCGGCTTCCGCAGGCTCGCGCTCTTCCGTTTCGTCCTCTCCCCCGAAATCGGTGGCTATTACGATCACGCGCATCGCGTCGGTAAGATTTTCGTCGAAATTCACGCCGAAAATGATATTGGCGTCCGGATGCGCCGCCTCCTGTATCTTGCCGACTACGGCGTCCACATCGTCCATCGTGAGATCCATCGATCCCGTAACGCTTATGATAACGCGCTTTGCCCCGTTTACGGAGGTTTCGGTCAGCTCGCTGTGTATGGTTTTTTCCGCTACTTCCTTAACCTTCTCCTTGCCGCTGGCTTCGCCCACGCCCAGATGCGCAAGGCCGGAGCGGCTGAGTATGGTTTTGAGATCGGCGAAATCAAGGTTGATGAAGCCGGTCTGTCTCAATATCTCGGCTATGCCGGATACCGCCCTGTTGAGCACCCCGTCCGCCGTTTCAAAGGCGTTGGCAAAGGTTATCTTCTGTTCGGTGACCTTTTTTAGGTTTTCGTTGGGGATGACGAACAGAGTATCCACGTTCTCCGTAAGGCGGCGTATGCCTTCCTCGGCCTTTTCCATTTTGGCTCTGCCCTCGAACTTGAAGGGCTTTGTCACTACGGCGACCGTGAGCACATCCGCGTCCCTGGCCATGCCGGCCACCACGGGAGCGGCGCCCGTGCCAGTACCTCCGCCCATGCCCGCGGTAATGAAAACGGCGTCGGTGTCGGCAAATACTTTCTCTATGGCGTTCCTGCTCTCTTCGGCGGCCATGCGCCCCACTGCCGGATTGGCTCCGGCGCCCTGACCGTGGGTCAGCTTCTCGCCTATCTGCACAAGCTCGTCGGCTGTCGACGCGGTCAAAGCGGGCTTGTCGGTATTGATATTGACATAGCCTATCCCGCCCGTGCCTACGGCCGTCATGCGGCTGACGACGTTGTTGCCGGCCCCGCCTACGCCTATGACTTTGATCTTTATGAAGTCGCTCGTCATATTCATTACCCCCTGCTATCTCGGTATATAATGTCCTTCTGTGTCGGTAGACAGGTCTATCGTTCCCTTTTCGCCCGGCCCGAGCTCTTCGATGATGCTCAGGGCAAAGTCCAGCTTGTAGCTCAGCCTGTCGGCGGTGCCGAGCTTGATCGTATACCTGCCAAGATAATCAAATCGCACGTCGCCGCTGTTGCTCAGGTCGATCCGGCTTACCGAGGCGAGCATGTCCCGCTCGTCAAACTGCGAGAGCATATCCCGGAGCACGGCCAGCTTCCCGCTCTCTCCCTCGGCGGCCCTTAGCAGCGACGCCTCCTCGGGCTTGTCCGGGGTAAGGCCAAGCACCTGGATGTGTTCGGGGCCGTCGGCATATCCCAGCACCTTGCAGCTGCGGTTTATGAGCAGCCAGCGTCCGTCCGTTTCGATGCACGCGGCCGCACCGGCCTCTTCAACGGCGATCACGAGCGTATCCGGCGCCCGGGTTTTTATTTTCACCTTGTCCACAAACGGCAGTTTTGCGTAGATCCGCTTCCCCGCGCCGCGCCTGCCGGCGAAAAAAAGCATGGACCCGGTATCCAGACCGGACGCGGAAATGATCTCTTCGCTTGAGTATATCATATTTCCCTCGACCTGTATATCGGAAATTTTAAAAAAAGTGCTTACTGCCGCGATGACCGCTATCAGCGCGGCAGCATATCTTATCCTTCTCCATATGGGGCCGGAGCCTCTTTTTTTTCCGCGTTTTGCCGCTCTGCGCTCATCCATCGTATCGTTCCTCTCTTCGCCCGCGGTCCGCCCGAAGTTCAGCCGTCCTCCAGCCTGACAGCCTCGGCCCCCAGCTCCTCCAGCGAGCGTTCCATGCATTCGTAGCCTCGGTCTATGTGCTTCAATCCCGTTATCTCGCTGACGCCCTCCGCGCTCAGCGCAGCCACCGCCAAAGCCGCTCCGCCTCTGAGGTCCGCCGCTTTGACTCTTGCAGCCGTCAGCTTTTTCACTCCGCAGATTATTGCGGTCTTGCCCTCCGTCTTTATATCCGCTCCCATGAGCCTGAGCTCATCCGTGTGCCGGTATCGGTTTTGAAAGATGTTCTCAACGAAAACGGTCGTTCCCTCCGCCTTGAGCAGCGCCGCCATCACCGGCGGCTGCGCGTCGGTGGGAAAGCCCGGATACGGCTTCGTCGTCACCGGCCTGGGGGCTTTTACCCGTCCGCTGCTTTTTATCCTTACCGTGCCCTCCCCCGTTTCCAGCTCGCATCCCGTCTCCCTGAGACTGCGAAGCACGGCCGTATAGTGTTTGGGCTCGGTATCGTATATGGTTATTTCGCCTCCCGCGCCCGCGCAGGCCGAAAGGAAGGTGGCCGCGGCTATGCGGTCGGATATCACTCTGTGCTCCGCGCCGTGTACCCGGCCTTTCCCGGCGCCGCATATGTATATCACCGAGCTGCCCGCCCCCGCCGCTCTGACGCCGGCAGCGATCAGGTAGTTCTGCAGGTCCTCTATCTCCGGTTCCCTGGCGGCATTGGTGATCACCGTCATCCCGTCGGCCCGGGCGGCGGCCAGCATCGCGTTTTCCGTGGCTCCCACGCTCGGAAAAGGCAGGTCTATCCGTCCTCCCTCAAGTCTGCGGGCACGGCATATGAGTCTGCCGCCCCTGTCGTCCGTCTCCGCGCCCATGGCGCGCAGGGCGCCGATGTGCAGGTCGATCGGCCTGGGCCCCAGCTCGCAGCCTCCCGGATGCGATATCCATGCCTCTCCGGCGCGTGCCAGGAGCGCGCCGAGAAATATCACCGAGGAACGAAGCTCGCTCATGAGCATATCGGGTATCTCGGGCCGTATGGGCCTGGAGGAGTCTATATACAGCACGCCCTCGTCCTTCCATACCTCGCAGCCGATATGCCGCAGTATCTTTATCGTCGTTTCAACATCCGTCAGCTCGGGACAGTTGCGTATCACGCTGACGCCTTCCGCAGCGACCGAGGCGGCGAGTATGGGCAGAGCGCTGTTCTTCGCGCCCTGTATCCTGATCATACCCTTCAGCGGTCTGCCGCCGGTTATTTCCAGAACACTCACTGCAATTCCTCCGCATATCCGTTTTCAGGCCATAATATGCGAAGCGTCACGCAAAGTGAGTAAAGCGTTTTTTTGCCTGTTCCGCCCCTGTTTCAGTGTGTGCGCGGCTGTCGGACCGCGTCGAGTATCTCATCTATGACGGCGCTGACCGCGTCCGGACGGGCCATAGACAGCATGGCGGCGCTCATTTCGCTGCGCCTTCGGGCGTCGCCGCACAGCTCTCTGACCGTATCGTACAGCTTGAGCGGCGTGCAGTCTTCTTCGAGCAGCAGCACCGCGCCGCCTCTGTCGGCA
>JAGDDB010000243.1 GCA_017958265.1 Oscillospiraceae bacterium
AGAAGCCATTTCGCGCGGTTTACAACGCGTATCTCTTCCATCTTTTCTTCGACGGAGAGGGTTTTCTTCTCGAGCTTTCTCAGACGCTCCCGCGTGCTGGCCATCCAGTCCAGAGCGAGAACGAGCACCGGCCTGTTTACCGGTTTGGGAAGAGTAAAGACGCCGTATTCCGCGACCTTTTCGCGTATATCGTCCTGGATCTCGGCGCGCGCGAGCAGCAGAACGACAGTGCCGGCGGAACTGCCGACGTCGACGGCAAATCTCGTGCCCACGTCGTCCGGCAGGGGGGAGTTGACGATGACGTAGTCAAAGCTGCGCTCTCCCCATATCCTCTTCGCGGCGCTTATGTTCGCGGCGAAGCGCACGGGGCTGTAGTGAGATTCGGGGAGCAGCGACACAAGAGCGGTATTCAGTTTTTCCGCCGATGAAACGACGAGAACGCTGTAGATGCGCTCTTTCAGGCTCATGGTCTATCCCTTTCTTACAGGCGGTAAAAGGTCATCTGTCGCAGTAGATCGACATGATATCGGCCGGGATGTGCGCGCGGATAAAAGCGCTTGCCGCGGCGGCGGCGCAGGCCTCGCGGAAGGTCTGGGGGAGTTTTTCGAATCTCGAAAGAGTCTCGCGGTCGGCCTTGTAAAGGTTTATATCCGCGGCGGGCGGCAGCTCCGATTTGTTTTCTATGCCGCAGAGTCCGGCATAGATCATGAGAGCGAACGCCAGATACGGATTCGCGCAGGGATCTGGGGAACGCAGTTCGAGACGGCGGGATCTGCCGTCCGCGGCAGGGATCCGTATCAGCTGAGAACGGTTTTCCGCGGACCATGAGACGTATCTCGGAGCCTTGTTTTTGCCCAGCCTCTGGTAGGAGGCCTCCGTAGTATTGAGAAAGGCCGTCATCGCGCCGATATTCTCCAGGATGCCGGCGATCATTCTGCTGAAGGGCTCCTCGCCGGAAAAGGGTTCGAGAGACATGTTGATATGGAAGCCGTTACCCGGGGCGTTTTCCACGGGCTTCGGCGAAAAATCGGCAAACAGGCCGTTGCGGTAGGCAACGGTCTTGACCACTCTTTGGAACATCATAACGTGATCCGCGGCGGTAAGGGCGTCGGAATAGCGGAAATCTATCTCGTTCTGGCCGGGGCCCTCTTCATGATGGGAGCTTTCGGGGCGTATGCCCATCTGCTCCAGAGTAAGGCAGATCTCGCGGCGGACGTTCTCTCCGTGATACTCCGGAGCTATATCCATATATCCCGCCTCGTCGCAGGGGACGGCGGTAGGGCTGCCGTCCTCGCCCAGACGGAAGAGATAAAACTCCTGCTCCGAGCCGAAGGTGAAGGAGTATCCGGCCTTCTTTGCGTCTGCGATGGCGTTTTCGAGAAGACTGCGGGTATCGCAGGCAAAGGGCGAGCCGTCCGGCCAGGTGATGCGCGAAAACATCTGCACCACGCGCCCGTGCTCCGGGCGCCACGGAAGAGGCATGAGAGTTTCGGGATCGGGGTGGAGCAGCAGGTCGCTGCGCGCTTCATCACCGAAGCCGGCTATGGCGGAAGCATCAAAGGCTATACCGCTCTCAAAGGCGCGCGGCAGCTCGTCCGGCATTATGGAAACGTTCTTCTGCTTGCCGAAAACGTCGCAGAAGGCAAGGCGGATGAATTTTACGTCTTCCTCCATGGTGTACTGGATGACCTCGTCCTTTGAGTATTTCATGGTTTTCCTCCTAATTTGCCACGTACATCTGCATGTACGGGTTCTGGCTGTCGGGAGTGACTACGGTGAAGGGCGCGTTGAGCACTTCGTCAAGATCGTAAGAGAACAACTCGCAGTATTCGGCAAGAAAGCCCTTGAGCTCCCGCATGTCCTCTTCGCCGGCCGGCCGGGTGTTTACCTGCTCGGGGAAGACTACGTCTTTGCATTCCGAGCGGAGGAACATCTTGCCGCCGTGCATGCCCGTGCACGGGAAGAAGCCGACTGTTTTTTCCTGCGGAGCTATGAGATTGAGAACCACTATAACGCC
>JAGDDB010000244.1 GCA_017958265.1 Oscillospiraceae bacterium
AATTGCCGTCGGCTATGGCGTCGGTCATCTTGAAGACCACGGCCTCCGGCACGGCTATGGCCGCGGCGTCAATATCCGCGCGCGTCACCTGCTTTTCCTTCGCGTAACTCGCTATCTTGTCTATCTCGGTGTAGAGCCCCGCCATCATGGAGCCGCAGAGGAAAATGAGATATTCCGCGTCCTGCCTGGAGATATCCTTACCGAGGGAGTTGAACCTCTCCCGTATCCATTCCAGCAGCTCGCTCTGCCCTTTGTTTGAAAACTCAACTATCGAACCGTATTTCTTCACGGCGTTGTAGAGCTTTGTATCGCTTCCCTTGCGGAATTCCAGCGCGTCGTACACGAAGACGAGGCAGCAGTATTCCGGCAGATCGGAGACCAGCTTCAAAAGCTCCGCGCGCCTTGCCTCGTCCGCTCCGAAAAGGTCGAAATCGCGCACCTCTACGAGCGTCCTCGCGGCGAAAACCGGAAGCGTATCGACCGCCGCCGCTATCTCGCGCACGGGAGTCTTATCCTCCTCGAAACGCTTGTAGTTGAATTCCTCAAAGCCTTCCGCAAGGATCAGCGAGCGAAGACTGGCCAGCGTTTCGTCGCGCAGATAGGTCTCCTTGCCGTACATGACGTAAAGCGTTCCGGGGCTCCCGGCCGCCAGATCCCTCTTCAGTTTTTCGTATTCCGTCGTTTTTTCAGCCATTTACCCTCACCGTTACCGTTCCGCTTTCGTCTGTCCTGTATACTTCCGCTCCGCACTCGACGAGCCGCGCTATTGTCTCCCCCGCCGGATGGCCGTAGCTGTTCACGCCGACGGATATCACCGCGATCTCCGGCTCTGTCAGCTTCAGCAACTCCGGCGAAGACGAATCCCTCGCGCCGTGATGCCCGGCGATCAGCAGCTCTATATCCGGCAGGACCGCTCTTTCCATGAGCCGTTTTTCCGCCTCGCCGTCCATATCTCCCGTCACAAGCGCTTCGAAATCTCCGCAGGAAACGATTATCGCCATGCCGTTTTCGTTCTGCCCGCCGCTGTCCAGGCGCGAAGGCAGAAACGAAAGCTCTGCTTTTCCCAAAGACATTTTCATGTCCTGAGTTATGTATATGACCTCTGTCCCGTTATCCCGCGCCAGTTTTTCAAGCTGCGCGGCCTTTTCTTCTTCTCCCGCTATCATCGGCATTATAAGCGATGAAACTTTCGTCCTCGCGAAAAGCGTCTCCGCTCCGTTGGTATGGTCCGTGTCGTAATGAGTGAGTATGAGGCTGTCGAGCCGCGGCTCGCCGGCAAGCGCGATATATTCGGCCGCCTTGTCGCCGGTCGTCCCAGCCGAGCTCCCTCCGCAGTCTATAAGCGCGGAATACCCGCCGGATATTACCGCCGCGCACTGGCCCTGTCCCACGTCGAGCACGGCGAAGGTCATATCGCCCGAGCTGTTTACGGCTATAGTCACCGCGACCGCCAGCGCGAGCGTTATCAGCTCTCCGGCAAGCAGTATGCGCAGTCTGAAGTGCTTGTCGGCAAAGGCGACTATCGCGGCGACGACCGCGAAGGCCAGCCACGCCCTTATGCACACGCCGGTAAACCCGATCGACGCAAACGGGATCGCCGCCATTCCTCTGGCGCAAAACAGGATCCATTTCAGAGGCCACTTTGCCAGAAACGCCAGCGCCATCCCGAGCGGAGGACAGAATATGCCGAACACGCAGGCCAGAAGCGCGAGCACGAACGTGAGCGAAACAGCCCAGAGCACGAGCACGTTTGTGAGCGGAGCTATTATAGAAAAGCTCCCGAAATGCAATGCGCACAAGGGCACCGTCAGCACCGAGGCGCCGAGCGTCGCCGCGAGAGCTGCGGCGGCAGCGCTTTTGAGCTTTCTGAGCGCTCTGTTCTCCGGCGTTTTCGTGAGCCCGTCTAGCCTTTTGTATATACCCGGAGTTATCAGTATTATCCCGGCTGCAGACG
>JAGDDB010000245.1 GCA_017958265.1 Oscillospiraceae bacterium
CATCCGTTCCTCAAGGGCCGACATTTTTTCGCCGAGGCTGTCGAGCTCTTCCCGCGCAAGCTCCTTCAGCTCCGCGTCCCCTTCTCCGCGCAGAAGCTCCCCGGCCTCCTTCGCCGCCGCGGCCATGGCGGCGTACTCCCTGTACGCCTCCGCGACCGGCGCGAGCTCCTTCTGCTCGCGGGCGATCTTCATTACCGCGGCCGGGTCGTTATAATGCTCGGGGCTGGCCATCTTAGCTTCCAGCTCGGCATATTTTTCCTCGATCTGTTTCAGTTTTTCCAGCATGCTCTCATTCCGTCAAAGAATACCACTGCTCGTAAAGCGCCTCCAGCGCTTCTTCCGTCTCCGCCTTTTCGGAGAAAAGGGCGTCGAGCTTCTCATAATCCGTGGAGTACAGCTCGATGTCTGCCTCGATGTTCTTTATTTTTTCCTCCGCCGCCTTAATCTCCCTCTCGACCGCGGCGGCCCGCCTGGCGGTCGACGCCGGTCCGGTCCTGACCGCGGCGCGGCGGGGCTTTTCCTTTACGTTTTTCTCAGTCTGCTCCCGTATCGCCCGGCGCCTGCGGAATTCCTCGAAAGAGTAAGGCCAGTCCGTGATCCTGCCGTCTTCCATGAGCCAGATGCGCGTGGCAAAGCGGTTTATGAAATATCTGTCGTGGCTTACGAAGAGCAGGGCCTCCGAATAATCCTCCAGCGCCTGTTCGATCCACTCTCTTGAATTGATGTCCAGATGGTTGGTGGGCTCGTCAAGTATCAGCAGATTGATATCGTCGCGCATCAGTATGCACAGCCTCAATCGGCTCAGCTCTCCGCCCGACATCACCGAAACATACCTGAAAGCGTCCTCTCCCGAAAATTTAAAGGCGCCGAGCCTGTCTCTCGCCGTCTGCGGGGTGCAGCCGGTTTCATACAGCACGGTATCGTAGGCGCTGCGGTCCATGTTGTCAAAGTGGATATGCTGCTCAAGGTAAGCCGTCTTTACGGCGGGGCCGGTGCGTATCACTCCTCCGTCCGGTTTTTCGCGTCCGGTGATAAGGTTGAGAAAGGTGGTCTTGCCGCTGCCGTTGTCGCCGATGAGGGCTATCCTCTCTCCGCCTCTGACAAGCAGATCCACTCCCTCGAACAGTCTGCGCTCGCCGAAGCTCTTTTTGAGGTCCTTTATCACAAGCACCTCGTCGCCTCTGAACTTTTTCTCCGAAAAGCGCGCGCGCATGGCGCCGTCCCTGTCGGGGCGCTCGGTCTTTACCGCCTTTTCGGCTCTTGTATACATCGCCTCGGCCTTGTGCATCAGCCGCCGGTTGCCCGTGCCCCACTGCGCCAGCCTGTCGGCCGCCGCCTCAAGGCGCTTTGCCTCTTTCTGCTCCTGCTGCCAGCGCTCCAGCCGTTCTTCGTACCTGGCCTGTTTCTCGACCGTATAAAAGGAATAATTCCCGCTGTAAAACTCGGCCCTGCCGTCAACTATCTCGATTATGCGGTCTACTACCCTGTCGAGGAAATATCTGTCGTGCGAGATCGTCAGCACGGTGCCCTTGAATTTCAGCAGATAATCCTCCAGCCATTCGGTCGACTTCATGTCGAGGTGGTTGGTGGGCTCGTCCAGAAGAAGTATGTCGGTCTTTTCCAATATCAGCCGCGCGAGGTTTACCCTGGTCTTTTCCCCGCCGCTGAGCGACGAAAAAAGCTGAGATCTCATCGCGGGCGGGATATTCAGGCCGTTTGCGACCTTGTCGCGTTCATAATCTATGTCGTATCCGCCCATGGCCTGCATGGCGGCGGTGAGCCGGTCATATTCCCTCGCGGCGTCGGGGCTTGCGGTCATATCGAGCCGTTCCAGCTTTTTCTGGACGGCGTATACGCGTTCATGGGCGGTTTTGAGCACATCCTCGGCGGTGAAATGGTCGGGATAGTGAGGTATCTGGCTTATCAGTCCCGCGCGCTTTCCGCTCGGAATGACCACCTCGCCCTGATCGCTTTCCAGCTCCCCGGTGATGATGCGCATGAGCGTAGTCTTTCCCGCTCCGTTTTTTCCGAGCAGACCGACCCGCTCACCCTCGTTTATATCGAAGCTGAGCCCTTTGAGTATTTCTCTGTCCTCCTCAAAGGCTTTTCTTACGCCCTTGACCGCGATGTCTATCATTTGTCTCCGATCACTTCGTCCCGAATATCCTGTCTCCCGCGTCGCCGAGGCCGGGCACTATATATCCGTGTTCATTGAGCTTTTCATCCATTGCCGCCACATAGATATCCACGTCGGGATGATCATTGATCACTTTTTCAGCTCCCACGGGGGCGCCTATGATGCACATGAGCCGTATATGCTTGCCTCCGTGCTGCTTGATAAAGCGTATGGCCGCGCTGGCGCTGCCGCCGGTGGCGAGCATGGGATCGATCACGATTATCTCGCGTTCGGAGATATCGTTGGGCAGCTTGCAGTAATATTCCACCGGCTCCAGGGTCTCCGGATCCCTGTAAAGTCCGATATGTCCCACCTTTGCTCCGGGTATGAGCTGAAGTATGCCGTCCACCATGCCCAGACCGGCTCTGAGTATGGGTACGACGGCCATTTTCTTGCCCGCGAGGCGCTTGACCTTTGCTCTTGCCACGGGCGTTTCCACCTCGACCTCCTCGGTGGGCAGGTCACGGGTCGCCTCGAAGCACATCAGTCCGGCGATTTCTCCGACAAGCTCTCTGAATTCCTTGACGCTGGTGTTCTTGTCTCTCAGTATTGACAGCTTGTGCTGTATCAGAGGATGATCGAGTACGTTCAGCTTTCCCATATTCTTTACTCCTTTATTCTGAGGCTGTCCGGCTCCCGTATCGGGAAGCGGCAGGCCTTTATTTCCGACTGTTGTTTTTTTCCGCCGCCAGGCGCGCGTTTCTCTCCCGTTCGGCCTGCGACAGCCTGAGATACACCGGATCGGTGCTCTCTCTGCGGTCTTCGGGCACGTGCAGCGCCGCCATGGCCACGCCGTAAGCATTCTGATGCCTTATGTTCTCCGGCGCGAGAGTAAACGCCCTTCCCCTGCGCGTCATTTCCGCGGCGCAGAGCTCCGCGCCGTCTCCGATGAGCAGAAGCGGCTCGTCCGTCTCGTCAAGCAGCGCGTCCAAAGACAGCGCCCTGTCCGGGCACAGCCGCAGCGGCCGGGCGCCGTCCGCCCTGAAAAGGGCGTTGTATACCTCGCCGCGTCTGGCGTCCATTACGCAGCAGATGAGACTGCCCTTCATATGCGCCGCCTGCCAGGCCATGGCTTCAAGCGTGGACACTCCGCAGCCGGGCTTGTCCGCGCCCCACATAAGGCCCTTGGCCGCCGCGGCGGCTATCCTCAGGCCCGTAAAAGAGCCCGGGCCCCTTGACACGGCTATGAGATCGATATCGCTCAAGCTCAGTCCGCAGCCCCCGAGCATTTCCTCCGCCATGGGCAGCAGCGTGACCGAATGGACGGGCGCGCTGTTCTGATAGTAAAGCGCCACGCATTTTTCATCCTCGCATACGGCGGCGGAAGCCGCTTTTGCGGAGGCGTCAAGTGCAAGTATTCTGATCATCGATCCCCTCAATCGTTATCCTTCTGTCGGCGTCGCTCATGCGCTCGATGCGCACTCTTACCGTATCCCTGCCGAATACCGCATCCACAGTCTCGCTCCATTCCACGGCGCAGACGCCTCCGCGGTCAAGATAATCGTCCCAGCCTATGCCGTACAGCTCATCCGGCCCGGAAAGCCTGTACATGTCGAAGTGAAACAGCGGCGTGCGCCCCGGATATTCGTTGACTACCGTAAAGGTGGGGCTGGATACTTCGGCTTTTATGCCGAGGCCCTCCGCCATGCCCCTTACGAAGGCCGTTTTGCCTGCGCCGAGCCCGCCGTACAGCGCGACCACGCTGCCCGGCTTCAGTTCGGAGGCAAGGCGCGCCCCGGCAAGCTCCGTTTCTCTTTCGCAGGATGAAATGATCGTCAAGGCTGCCTCTCCCCGCTTTTTTCGGCCTTCCCGCGGCCGTATTTCTTCTTTGAATACGGTCCTGCTCGGGCATATTACTCTAATTTGTCATTATACCACCGCAATACCCGATTTTCAATTTTTTATTGTATGTATCTGCCGAAAATGATACTATGGATCGAAGGGAGCAGTCTTAAAGCACATGAACGCCATGAAGCACATCCGAGCGTATCTGCGCTC
>JAGDDB010000246.1 GCA_017958265.1 Oscillospiraceae bacterium
GCAAGGGAGAGAGCGCGCGGGCTGGTCGCGCAGATGACCGTGGAGGAAAAGGCGTCGCAGCTGAAATATACCTCTCCCGCCATACCGAGGCTCGGCATACCCGAGTACAATTGGTGGAACGAGGCGCTGCACGGCGTGGCGCGGGCGGGAACGTCCACGATGTTCCCTCAGGCGATAGCTCTCGGAGCGACCTTTGACGAACAGCTCGTCTCCGACGTGGCGGACGCCATATCCACGGAGGGCCGCGCCAAGTACAACGAGTTTTCGTCCCACGGCGACAGGGATATCTATAAGGGGCTCACATTCTGGTCCCCCAACGTGAATATTTTCCGCGATCCCCGCTGGGGCCGCGGCCATGAGACCTACGGCGAGGATCCGTACCTGACCTCGCGCCTGGGCGTGGCCTTTGTCAGATCGATACAGAAAAAAGACGAAGAGGGTTACATGCGCGCCGCCGCCTGCGCCAAGCATTACGCGGTGCATTCCGGCCCCGAGGCGCTCAGGCACAGCATGAACGCGGAGGCCTCTCCCAAGGACCTGAGAGAAACTTATCTGCCCGCGTTCGAGGCCTGCGTAAAAGAGGCCGAGGTCGAGGCGGTCATGGGCGCGTACAACCGCACCAACGGCGAGCCCTGCTGCGGAAGCACCGTGCTGATACGCGATATACTGCGCTCCGAATGGGGCTTTAAAGGACATTTCGTATCCGACTGCTGGGCGATAAAGGATTTCCATGAAAACCACAAGGTGACCTCCGGCCCGGTGGAGTCCGTCGCCAAGGCGCTCAAGGCGGGCTGCGACGTGAACTGCGGCTCCTCCTACGAATTCCTCATGGAGGCTTACGAAAAGGGCGCGATCACCGATGAAGAGCTCACCGAGGCGGCCGTGCGCCTGTTTACCACGCGCATACTGCTCGGCATGTTCGACAAGACCTCTTTTGACGCCATTCCGTACGAAAAGGTGGACTGCCCCGAGCATGCCCTGCTTGCGCTCAGGGCCGCGGCAGAAAGCGCCGTACTGCTGAAAAACAACGGCGTGCTGCCCCTTGACAGGAGCAAACTGAAGACCATCGGCGTTATAGGACCCAACGCGGACAACCGCACCGCGCTTATGGGCAAATATCACGGCACCGCTTCCCGATACATAACCATGCTCGAGGGGATACAGGACGCGGCCGGAGATGGAGTTCGCGTGCTGTATTCAGAAGGCAGCCATATCTTCTACGACCGCTCCGAAATGCTTGCCAAGCACAGCGACAGGATGTCGGAGGCCGTCATAACGGCCGAGCACAGCGACGCGGTGGTGCTCTGCCTCGGCCTGGACGAAACCCTGGAGGGCGAGGAAGGCTCGGTAAACAGCAAGGCCTGCGGCGACAAGGAGACCCTTGAGCTGCCCGCCAGCCAGATCGAGCTGATGAAGGCCGTGCTGGCCGTAGGCAAGCCCACCGTGGTAATAGTGATGGCCGGCAGCTCCATGGATCTGTGCTATGCCGACAGTCACGCCGACGCGGTCATGCAGGTATGGTATCCCGGAGCGCGGGGCGGCAAGGCCGTGGCCGATATCCTTTTCGGCGACGCCGTGCCGGGAGGCAGACTGCCCATAACGATATACAAAGATACCGCCGATCTGCCGCCCTTCGAGGATTATTCCATGAAGGGGCGCACGTACCGGTATATAGAAACCGAGCCGCTGTACCCCTTCGGCTTCGGTCTCGGCTACGGAAAGCTCACCGTCACCGACGCGGTGAGGGAGGGAAACAAGGTCCGCATCGCTTACCGCAACGACAGCGCGTATGACTGCAGCGAAGTGCTGCAGGTATATGCCGAGCATCCCTCGTCGCCCTTCGATACTCTGCATCCCTCGCTGTGCGGCTTCAAGCGCGTTTACGTCCGTCCCGGCGAAAGCGGCAGCGCGGAGGTGGAGCTCGGCGCGTGGGATACCGTGGTGGACGACGAAGGAAAGCGCGTAAGGGCCGAGGCGGTGCTTTGGGCCGGTCTGTGCCAGAACGACAGCCGCAGCATCGCCCTGAGCGGCAGCGCGCCCCTGCGCGTAAAATAAGGTGAAGCTGTATTTCGCGCCCATGGAGGGAGTGACCGGGAGGATATACCGCGCCGTACACAGCCGGTTTTTCCCGGGCATAGACAAGTACTACGCTCCTTTTTTCTCCCCCACGGAGACCCGGCACATACCGCCCAAGGACATGGAGGAGCTCAGGCCGGAAAACAACAAAGGCATAGTCCTTGTTCCGCAGCTGCTTGCCAACAATGCCGACAACTTCATTTGGGCGGCGCGCGAGCTCCGGCAGATGGGCTATGACGAGGTCAATCTCAATCTCGGCTGCCCCTCCGGCACGGTCACGGCGAAGAGAAAGGGCGCGGGGCTGCTGGCATATCCCGATGAACTTGATGCGATGCTTCAGCGCATTTTTTCCGCCGACCTGCCGCAGATATCCGTTAAAACGCGCATAGGCTTTTCCGATCCCGCGGAGTTTGAACGGCTCTCGGAGATATTCGGCCGGTATCCCATATACGAGCTGACGGTGCATCCCAGAGTACGGGAAGATTTCTATAAAAACAGGGTCAGGCTTGACGCTTACGGATACGCCTGCAAGGCAAGCGCGGCGCCGCTTGTTTACAACGGCGATATATTCACCGCAGACGACTGCGCCGGGCTGCTGAGGCGTTTTCCCGAAACGCGGGCGGTGATGATGGGAAGAGGTCTGGCCGCAAATCCCGCCCTTGCCCGGCAGATAAGGACCGGCGAGCGGGCTGACAGAGAAACACTGAAGGCATTTCACGACGCGCTGTTCGACGCTTACGACGCCGTCCTTTACGGCGATACGGCGCTGCTGCACAAAATGAAAGAGCTGTGGTCATATATGATCCGCCTTTTTGCCGACGACGGAAAGCAGTTCAAGCGTATCGGAAAGGCGAAAGACCGCAGTGAATACCGGGCGGCTGCCGGAGCCGTTTTCGACGGGCTCGAGCTGCTCGGGGACGCAAGAGGAGTAAGGTAAGGGAGGAAAAGATGGGAAAGATAAGACTCGGAAAAACGGAGATAATCGCGGAGAAAAACGCTTTCGGAGCCCTGCCGGTGCAGAGGGTGGACAAGGCCGCGGCGGTCAGACTGCTCAGACGGGCGTACGAGGGCGGCATGAACTATTTCGATACAGCCCGCTTTTATACCGACAGCGAAGAAAAGCTCGGCGAAGCGTTCGAGGGCATGCGCGATGAGATCGTGATCGCCACCAAGACGGGCTCCGCCTCGCCGGAGGCCTTTTGGGAGGACCTTCACACTTCCCTGCGGCTGCTGCGGACGGACCACATAGACGTTTATCAGTTCCATAATCCCGCCTATGTGCCCGAGCCCGGGGACGGCACGGGCATGTACGAATGCATGCTGGAGGCAAAAAAGCAGGGCAAGATACTGCACATAGGCTTTACCAATCACAGGCTCAAGCTGGCACACAGGTGCATACAGAGCGGTCTTTACGAAACGCTGCAGTTCCCTTTCAGCTATCTCGCCTCTCCGGAGGATATCGAGGTAGTGCGCGCGTGCGCGGCTGCTGATATGGGCTTTGTGGCGATGAAGGCCCTTTCCGGCGGACTCATCACCGACTCCCGCGCCGCCGCGGCGTTCATGAACGGATACGACGGCGTCCTGCCCATATGGGGCATACAGCGGGAAAACGAGCTTGACGAATTTTTGTCTTATATCTCCGCGCCTCCGGTCATGGACGAGGAAACGGAGCAATTCATACTCAAGGAAAAAGAGAGCCTCAGCGGAGATTTCTGCCGCGGCTGCGGCTACTGCATGCCCTGC
>JAGDDB010000247.1 GCA_017958265.1 Oscillospiraceae bacterium
AAGCTCGGCATGGTGGAGCCGTCGGACGGCCAGGAATGTCTTGATTTTACCAAGGCGGCATACGAGCTGAGCGAGAAATTCGACCTGGTCATGCTGATGCGCGTGACGACGCGCGTGTGCCATTCAAAGAGCCTTGTAGAGACCGGCCCGAGGACCGAGGCGGACAGGAAATATACCGCAGACGCGAAAAAATATGCCATGCTGCCCGCCAATGCCAGAGTGCGCCACGTAAAAGTGGAGGAAAATCTTAAGGCTCTCGCGGAATATTCCTATTCTTCGCCCCTGAACAGGGTGGAGAAAAACGGCTCCAAGCTCGGCATAATCAGCTCCGGAATAAGCTATCTCCACGCCCGCGAGGCTTTCGGGGACAGCGCGTCTTACCTCAAGCTCGGCATCACCTACCCCCTGTCGGAGAAGCTCATAAAGGAATTCTGCGCCGGCATGGATAAGATATATGTCATCGAAGAGGGCGAGCCGTATCTGGAGACCGCCGTAAAAGCGATGGGCATAGCCTGCTCGGGCAAGGAATTTACCGGCTGTCAGGGCGAGCTGGACGCGCAGCGGCTGAAAAAGGCCTTCGGCCTGCAGGGCGATCCGGAGATCCTGAAAAGCGACATGCCGGTCCCGCCCCGTCCTCCGGTGCTGTGCGCGGGCTGCCCGCACAGGGGCTTTTACAATGCCATGTCCGCGTATAAGGACAGACTTGTCGCCGTGGGCGACATCGGCTGCTATTCGCTCGGCGTAAGCGAGCCGTTTTTCGGCTTTGATGTAGGCATATGCATGGGCTCGGGCTTCTCGGTGCCCATAGGTCTGGCAAAGGCTTTGGAAAAGCAGGGCGATAAGCGCAAGGTGTTCGGCATCCTGGGCGACTCCACGTTTTTCCACACAGGCTTTACCAGCCTGGTCGACGCGGTGCATACCGGCGCGAACGTGTGCCTTTGCGTGCTGGACAACAGCATAACCGCCATGACGGGACATCAGCAGAACGCCGGCACCGAGAAAAACCTCATGGGCTATGAGGTGCCGAAGATAGACATAGAAAAGCTCATCCTCGCCACGGGCATCGATCGGGACAATGTGGTCCGGGTCGATCCCATAGACCAGAGCGCCATGAAGGCGGCCATAGAGAAAGCTCTGGAAGTCACGGGCGTTTTCGTGATAATCACCAGCCGTCCCTGCGCGCTGCTGAAGGAAGTGATAAAGGCCAGAGGCGATCTGCGCTGCGAGGTGGACGCCGAACTGTGCAAGGGCTGCAAGGCCTGCATGAAGATAGCCTGTCCCGCGATGGCCTTCGAAGGCAAAAAGGCAAGGATAGCCGACCCGGCAAGCTGCACGGGCTGCGGGCTGTGCATGCAGCAGTGCCGTTTCGGCGCTATCAGAAAGGTGGGCGGCAAACAATGATAAAGAATATACTTCTTACGGGTGTCGGCGGTCAGGGCACCATACTGACCACCAAGATACTTTCCACGGCGCTTGCCGCAATGGGATACGACGTTAAAATGAGCGAGATACACGGCATGAGCCAGCGCGGCGGCACGGTCAATACCCAGCTGCGGTACGGAGACAAGGTCTATGCCCCGAACATCGGTCCGGGCGAGGCCGACCTGATAGTCGCCTTTGAAAAGGCCGAGGCGCTGCGCGCCCTTCCGTATCTGAAAAAGGACGGGGCCATACTCATGGACAGCCGCGAGATAATGTCTCTGCCGGTGCTTACGGGCAGAGCCGAATACCCCCACGAGGCGGAAAAAGAGCTCGCGAAGACGGTAAAGACGGTGCGCGTAGTCCCCGCCAGCGACACGGCGGAAAAGCTCGGCAGCATCAAGGCGCAGAACATATGCCTGCTGGGAGCGCTCGTGAAAATGCTGGGGCTGGAAAACGGCTGCGACTGGGAAAAGCTCGTTTCGTCCATGGTGCCGCCCAAGACGGTGGAGATCAATCTCAAGGCCTTCCGCGCCGGGCTTGAAGCCTGAGGCTGCGGAAACCAAACCCCTGCAACGTAGAAAAAGGGTCTTTTGACCCGTTCTAAATACTTTTTAAAGGGAGAAAAGGCTTGAAACTCATCTTTAAGTACGCCAAGCCCTTTGTCCTGATGGTCATAGCAGCGGTATTCATGCTGCTGTGCCAGACAGTGTGCGAACTGTATCTGCCCAACTTCATGAGCAAGATCGTCAACGTGGGCATAGTCCAGAGCGGCGTTGACGACCCCGTGCCCGAAGTTATGAGCGAACGCGCTTTCCGGATGGTCGGCGGCCTGATGGATGAAAGCTCGCGTTCGCTTATGGAGGACAGCTATACCTTTGCGCCGGCCGGTACGGCATCATCCAAGCTGCAGAGGACCTTCAAGGGCCTTGGCAATTCGGCGGCATATGTGCTGTCGGAGAAAGATAAGACCAAGATCGCGCTGCTGAAGGGAGCATATGACAAAGCAATGCTTACCTTCAATATGTGCGTAGGCGAACAGTCGTTCGCGGCAATGCCCGCGGATGAGCTGTATGCGCTTGCCGACGGCGTCGATCCCGCGGCGTTGGCCGCGGCGGGATCCATGCTCGAGGAAATGAACGCGGGCATGGCCGGGAGCGTAGGCGCGGTATTCACGCAGGCGTTCTATAAGGAAATGGGCGCGTCAATGGGACCGATGCAGCAGGGCTACATACTGCGTATCGGAGCCATCATGCTGCTGTTCTCGCTGATCAGCGGCGGCGCCAACGTTATGACGGGCTTCTTCGGAGCCCGCGTATCTGCCGGCATAGGCAGAACGCTCAGGCGCGACGTATATCGCCGCGTGACCAATTTCTCCGCCGAGGACATTGACAAATTCTCCACCGCGACTCTTATCACCAGAAGCACCAACGACGTGCAGCAGGTGCAGATGGTGACCATGATGGGCGTGAGAATGGTCCTCATGGCGCCTCTGTACGGCATAGGCGGAACGATAATGGCTCTTCGCAAGAGCGTGAACATGAGCTGGATCATAGCCCTGGCGGTGGTGCTGCTCATGTCGCTGCAGGTGGTCATGTTCAAGCTGGTCGTGCCGCGCTTCAAGCGCATGCAGAAGCTGACCGACCGTCTCAACCTCGTGGCCCGCGAGAGCCTGACCGGCATGCTGGTAATCCGCGCTTTCGGCAACGAGGGCGTGGAGGAAAAGCGCTTCAACAAGGCCAACAGCGATATAGCGCAGAACCATTTGAGCATCGAGCGCACCATGGCTACCCTCAGCCCCATAGAGAACTTCATGATGAGCGGCGTCACGCTGATGATCATCTGGGTGGCGGGCCACGCCGTGGCGAGATTTGATATGCCCATAGGCGACATGCTTGCCTACATGCAGTACGTCATGCAGATCATCATGGCTTTCATGATGATAGCGCAGATGTTCATCTTCATCCCCCGCGCGCTGGTCTCCGCGACCCGTGTTCAGGAAATACTGGATACCGAGCCCACCATAATGGACAAGGGGAACACCCGCTCCCTCGGCGGCAGAGCCAAGGGCCACATAGTGTTCGACCATGTTTCCTTCAAATACGGCGACGCCGAGAAGTGCGTGCTTGAGGACATAAGCTTCGAGGTCAAGCCGGGACAGACCGTGGCTTTCATAGGCGCTACCGGCTCCGGCAAATCCACGCTTATCAACCTCATACCGAGATTTTACGACGTTACCTCGGGCAGCATCTCGCTGGACGGCGTGGACATAAGAGAGCTGCCGGTGCATGAGCTGCGCGGCAATATAGGCTATGTGCCGCAGAAGGCCCTGCTGTTCTCCGGCGACGTGGCGACAAATATGAGCCTGGGCAAAATGAACGCCACCGACGACGAGATGTTCGAGGCGATCGAGAGGGCTCAGGCGGGCGATTTCATCACCCGGGAGGGCAGCGGCCTGGATACCGCGATAGCCCAGGGCGGCGACAACGTTTCCGGCGGGCAGAAGCAGAGG
>JAGDDB010000248.1 GCA_017958265.1 Oscillospiraceae bacterium
GTCGCCGTCCCACGCATAGCGGATCGCATAGCGCATGCACCGGTCCGCCTGCTGCGCCGCCTCCCCCTCCGTCGCGCGGATCGCCTCCTCCACGCTGCGCCCGCCCGCCGCCGCGCACAGCGCCCTGCTAAGGTAATGGAAGCCCTTGTGCTTGGGTGAAAGGCCCAACGAAAACATCAGCATCTGCGCGGTCGATCTTCTCATATTCCCCTCCGAAACAGAAGATTCATTTCTCTTCACAATTAAAGGATATCGCTTAAAGCGAAAAACGGCAACCGTCATTTTTTGTCCTTTTGCGCATTTTTTCGCCGTGAATGATATATTAAAATTATGCTTGCATTGTAAGGAAATAGGCGTTATAATATGCTTTGTCTCGGGGCATTAGCACAGTTGGTAGCGCGCAACGTTCGCAATGTTGAGGTCAGGGGTTCGAATCCCCTATGCTCCACCATCGGGGAAAAATCCGAACCATAGGCTGGATGGGATTTGCCCTGCATACAACGATACGGCAGACGGGTTGACCGCCTGCCGTGTTTTTGTAGTGTAAAACCACTCGCTGGGCGAGTGGTTTTACACTACAAAAAGCCGCTCCCGTATCGCGCGCAGCGGGCGGCGGAAGCGTTTTTTTCCTTAGTCCTGATTGAAAAAGCGCCGGAAATATGATAGACTTTACTTGAAATAAGCGGAAAATCGGAAAGGCGTATATTTGAATAATGAGATCGATCCTTATTAAAGACACCACACGCGAAGAACGTGAGGAGATAATCCGAAAGGCGCTTTACGGCAGCTGCGGGAGCGACTGCGAATTCTGCTCGGGGTGCGATAACAGAGGCGGCGGCAGGATCGAGGCTATCTATCAGCCCTACATCGACGGGCTTAAGGAGATAAGCGAGATCAACGCCGAATACAGAGCGCCGTTCGTAAGATAATCGCTCTCGGGAGAGTGCTTACGGAAAGCGATCTCCAAAACCATCCGTCTGTACGGACGAAATGTTACAGCATCGGCAAGCCACTGAAAGGTTCCATATGACAATGAAAGAAATATCCGTTGAAAAGTTTTTGAAAATGCCAAGGGAATCCTATGAACTGATCGATGTCAGGGATGAGAGGCTTGTTCAATACGGCATGATCCCCGGTGCGGTCAATATCCCGCTCGAAGGATCGGATTCGGATTTTGGGGAAAAGATATCCGGCCTTTCGAAGGACAAAACGCTCGTATTCTACTGCCAGATCGGCCGCAGAACGAAAGAGCTTGAAGATCTTCCCTTTTTTTCGGAGCGTGAATGCCTGAGCCTTGAAGGCGGATATGCCCGCTATATCAGCACCGGGTTTCTTTCGGAAGCCGACAGGGTGGAAAAACAGCGCAGAGCGGAGGAAAGCATCCGCACGAGGTTTCATACCCGCCTATTTTCTCCGTTTGCGAAGGCCTGCAAGACCTACGAGCTCATAAGCGAAGGGGACCGGATCGCCGTATGCATTTCAGGCGGCAAGGACTCCATGTTGATGGCAAAGCTCTTTCAGGAGATACAGCGGCACAGAAAAGTCGGCTTCGAGCTCACGTTCCTTGTGATGGATCCCGGTTATAACAGGGAAAACAGAGCGCTGATCGAACGCAACGCGGAGGCGTTGGGGATCCCTATAAACGTATTTGAAAGCGATATTTTCAACGCGGTCGACGGAATAGAGAAAAGCCCGTGCTATATCTGCGCCAGAATGAGACGCGGACACCTTTACAGCAAGGCGAAGGAGCTCGGGTGCAATAAGATCGCTTTGGGGCATCACTATGACGACGTTATAGAAACGATCCTGATGGGTATGCTCCACGGCGGACAGATCCAGACTATGATGCCGAAGCTCAGGAGCACGAACTTCGAGGGCATGGAGCTTATAAGGCCGATGTATCTTATACGGGAGAAGGATATCTGCGCGTGGAGGGACTTTAACGAGTTGCATTTTCTGCAGTGTGCCTGCCATTTTACCGACACCTGCACCACCTGCCACACAGACGGGACGACGTCCTCTAAACGGCTTGATATCAAGAACCTTATAGCCGAGCTTAAAAAGGACAACCCAAATATCGAAGCCAATATCTTCAGGAGCATGGAGAACGTCAACCTCGATACAGTGATCGAGTATAAGAAGGACGGGATAAGGCACAGCTTCTTGGAGGATTACTGAAAGTCGACTGTGAAAAGGGAAACGCATGAAGACCGATGATAAGAACCGCCTGTACGTCCGCGTGGAAGGGATGTACTGTGAGCATTGCGCCGATACCGTCGCGCTGGCCCTTGAAGGGCTTAGCGGCGTGACGGGCGTTTCCATGTGCGGAAATATCGCGGAGGTCGTTTCGGTCAGCCCGCTCGATCCCGAAGGAATAGTGACCGCGATAAAAAACGCGGGCTATGAAACGGACAAAAGCAAAATAAGCACCAAACGAAGCAGGCTGACGATCAAATGGTACGAGGTGCTCGGCATTACCGCCGCGATAGTCCTGCTCACTTTCCTTATCAACAAGCTGTTCGGTTACAATATCTTCAACGCGATCCCGGCGGTGGACAGCGGCGTTTCCTACGGCATGCTTTTCGTGACCGGCTTACTGACGAGCATTCACTGCGTTTCGATGTGCGGAGCGATAGGCATATACGCTTCGTCCGAGAAAACAGGCGCGCGCAGTCTGCGCCGACCGATCCTCTATAACCTTGGCCGCGTGCTGTCGTACACTCTGATCGGCGGCTTGGTCGGGCTTATAGGGAGCGTATTAAGCATAAGCCAAACGCTTCGCGGCGTCATAATACTCATCGCCGCCATGTTTATGTTTTTCATGGCGCTTTCGATGCTCGGCATAGTCGATATCCGCCTGCCAAAGCTCTTTAATATCAAGAGCCGCGGCAGGCTCGGCGCGTTCCTTATGGGTCTGCTTAACGGCCTCATGCCCTGCGGGCCCCTGCAGGCAATGCAGCTTTACGCGCTTTCCACAGGGAGCTTCCTGAAGGGCGCTCTTGCAATGCTGCTGTTCGCGCTCGGCACAATGCCGCTGATGCTCGCCTCCGGCGCGCTCATAAACCTGACGCGCGGCAAAGCGAGGGCCATCATCGGCAAGGTCGCCTCCGTGCTGATACTCGTGCTCTCCCTTTCGATGCTGAGCCGCGGGCTGCTTGCGCTGGGCATGGACGTGACGCGCATACTGCCGCAGAAATACGAGGGCTATACCGCAGCCGTGCTCGGGGACGGCGTGCAGACGGTGGAGCTGGAGCTCGACTACGACAGCTTCGGCGATATTATCGTGCAGAAGGGCGTTCCCGTGCGAGTGATACTTCACGCCGACAAGGGGAAGATAACCGGCTGCAATAACGAGACAGTAAGCCAAGACTTCGGATTCGACGTAAAAATAAGCCCCGGCGACAACGTGATAGAGTTTACACCGTCGGAAACAGGCGATTATACCTTCACCTGCTGGATGAACATGATCAGGAACAGGATAAAGGTCATAGACGATCCGGGATATTTTACCAAGGGAGGCTCATAAATGAGGGTCAAAAAGAAACTTGTTATTATAATGCTGTTCTGCCTTTGCGCGGCGCTCGCTGCCTGCGTCCAAAGCGGGGAAAGGAACGATACGCCTGCGCTTGCGCACGAGTATTCGTCCATCACTGCGGACGCGGATGGGAACGTCGTTATCCCGTTGGAGAATATAACGACCGTCGCTTCGTTCTATAACTACGACGCGGACGGCGTGACGGTGCAGCTCCTCGCCATCCGTGATCCGGGCGGCAAGGCGCACATCTCATACAACACCTGCAAGAGCTGTTCTCCCTCTCCAAAGGCGTATTTCGTACAGCGGGGCGAGGTCCTTATCTGTGAGAACTGCGGCAACGCCTTTACCTCGGAGCAGGTGGGCCTTTCCTCAAGCGGCTGCTTCCCCTGGCCCATAGAAGGCGCCGTTATAGGCGAGGACAGCATAACCGTTCCCGCGGCTTCGCTCGACGCAATGCGGGAGAGCTTCGCCTCATGGAAGGGGCTGACGGAATAAGCAGAATAGAAATCGGAGAATTACATATGCTCGATCAATTTTCAAGAACACAGCTGCTTTTAGGCAGAGAAGGAATAGAAAAGCTCAAGGCTTCCCGCGTCGCGGTATTCGGTATCGGCGGCGTGGGCGGCTATGCCGTGGAGGCGCTCGCGCGAAGCGGCGTCGGCGCGCTCGATCTCATCGACGACGACCGTATCTGCCTGACCAACCTCAACCGTCAGCTCCATGCGACGAGAAAGACCATAGGCAAATACAAGGTGGACGTCGCGGAGGAGCGCATACACGATATCAACCCCGACTGCGTCGTCCGCACGTACAAGACCTTCTTCACGCCCGAGACCGCCGATGAATTCGATTTTACCGTATTCGATTACGTCATCGACGCGATAGATACCGTGACGGGCAAGATAGAGCTCGTCATGCGGGCGAACGCCGCGGGCACGCCCATCATAAGCTGCATGGGCGCGGGCAACAAGCTCGATCCCACCGCATTCGAGGTGGCCGATATCTACAAAACCTCCATCTGCCCCTTAGCGCGCGTAATGCGACGGGAGCTGAAAAAGCGCGGTATAAAGCGTCTCAAGGTCGTCTATTCCAGGGAGCAGCCGATCCGCCCCGACGAGGATATGGAGATAAGCTGCCGCACGCACTGCGTATGCCCGCCCGGCACTGCAAGAAAATGCACGGTAAGAAGGGATATCCCGGGCTCGACGGCGTTCGTGCCATCCGTCGCCGGGCTGATCATCTGCGGCGAGGTGGTAAAGGATCTGGTAAACAAGCAGGCGGATCTGTAATCATTCCGCTCCGACGACTTCAAAAGGATCGAGCTCCAACACAGCACAAATGCGGAGGCCTATCCGCATGGGGCAGTTTGAGAATCGGCGCTCCCCGTATTCATACCGCTGATACTGCTGCAGGCTCATTCCGATTTCTATCGCCGCCTGCTCCAGGGTCAGTCCCAGCTCGATGCGGCGATCCCTTATGATCTGTCCCTCGCGATCGTTATTGCACACTGGCTCCATTGACAGCACCTCCTTGCGGTTGTGCTATCTATCGCTCAAAAAGGCACAAAAGTCAAGTCTTTTTGAAATGTACACAAGCGGGTGCAAACGGGTGCATCCTATCGTTTGAAAAGGTGCATCTATCGTTTGAGAGGCTGATTGCGGCACATGTTCAGCGGTGAACGATGCTGTTCCACCAAAGCAGAATCAGACGAACTTTTACTTCTGGCCCACCGGGTTCGCAGTAAAGGTGATGATCTGAGGACGCAACAATCCCTTCACCTTTTGCCGAAAGGCAAAAGATTTACCACCTCCTGATTGGGGTGGCAATTATCGTTTTGGTTAGATTGAAATGAGGACTATTATTTGATAAAATAACATCAACAAAAACTTAAATAGATTCAGGATGGGCCCAACCAATGAGAATGAGATTCTTTGTTTCAAGCAGTTCTATTGAAGATGCGAAAAACAGGGTGACGTCATCGCTTGCCGATATTCGCGGTCTCCGCTATGTATTAGGTCATTTGGAAAAATACTGGAAAGAGGAAAACATTCATATCGTTGATATTACGATCACCAACGGTTTTAATGATATAAACGCGCTCCTTGACAACTATTCCGATTACTGGCAGAGCTTCGGCGATCCGGTCAATGAGTACACTGCATCAGATCACAATCCGAAAGCAGGCTATATGAGAGAGGGCTTTTTGCTGGTGCAGTTGTTCCTGTTTCAAACAGGCGGTCAAGAACTATTCGAGCTTGCGATGAAGCATATTTACGGCGAAGGCGTACCGGAAGACAATGATCTGGCCTTTGAGCTGCTGACTCAAGCTCATGACCTCGGTCACGTTGAAGCGGCTTATAACCTCGGTATCTGTTATCATTACGGCTACGGCACAAACGTCGATCTTAAAAAAGCCTTCGAGTTGTACCTTGAATCCGCGAATAAAGGATACGGCAAGGGCATGGAGCTCGTCGGTCGATTCTATAACCGGGGCATTTATGTTGAGCATGACCGCAAACAGGCGGAGTATTGGCTGTTAAAAGCGGTAGAGAGCTCCGATCCTGCCGCAGTCGAGGAAGCAAAAAAGGAAATGGATCGTTTGAATTAACTCTACCATTCAACCAATAATAACGGTATTGTTAGTTACATAGCATTTCCCATGGAATTAACTCTTTGCCAACAAA
>JAGDDB010000249.1 GCA_017958265.1 Oscillospiraceae bacterium
CAGCTTTTCCGGCGCAGCCTTTTCGGGCGGCAGCAGCTCGCATATACGGGGGATGCGTACCGGCTCGCCGATAAGCAGCATCTGCTCTGAGTCCATCACGATTATATAGTCGTTATCATAATCCGCGGGTCTTATTAAATTATATTCACAGCGATAGACCTCGTCGCCTATATCATGAAGCATGTCTTTTCCCTCCGAAAACGGTTATTCTGCGCAGATTATATCAAAATACCGTTATGTTTTCAATATTTATAGCGGTACAGCATAAAAGCCCGAAGGAGCGTTTCCTTCGGGCTGTGTCGGTTTATAACGGATTATTTCTTTGCGCCGCCGTGTTTAGGGCTTTTTGCCATGTTTTCGAGCAGCTTGCCGGAATCGAAGCCGTAATTGTTCGCGTTTTTGTCTTTGTTCGCTTTCTCGGCGTATTCTACGAGCTTATCTATCAGCTTGCTGTACGGCATATTTATCGGCTCCTTATCCCAAAGATAGAATGCGAAGGAACCGGGTATCATGTTTATCTCGTTTACGTACAGTACGCTTTCGTCCTTTTTGGTCAGGTAATCTATGCGCACGACGCCTTTGCTGTCAAAGGATTTGAATATTTCGGCCGTCATGGCCTGTATGCGTTCGGTAAGCTCCTTCGAAATAGGCGCGGGCAGCAGACGTGAAAGCGATGCCATGCCGCTCTTGCCGCCGGATGAAATCTTTCCCTTTGCGCCGCTTCCGCCGAGGTACTTGTCGCTGAACGAGAGAAGCTCCTTAGCGGATATGGGCTGCTCGCAGAGGGAGGACCTTACGTCGTCCTCATAGCCGAGCGCGGAGCAGTTTATCTCTATTGCATCCTCAAGCCCTTTTTCTATCAGTATGCGCCTGTCGTAATGAGCGGCAAGGTCTATCGCGTCGGTGAGAGCCTTTCTGTCGATTGCCTTTGATACGCCTATGCTCGAGCCGAGATTCGCGGGCTTCACGAATACGGGATAACCGAGCGTTTCGGCCTTTTCTATGCATGCTTCGCGGTCCTTTTCCCATTTGGAGCGCATCATCCATATATACGGCAGGGTGGGGAAACCGCCCGCCTCGAAATTCTGCTTCATTGCTATTTTATCCATGCTCATGGAGCAGCCGAGCATTGCGGAGCTTGTGTAGGGTATGTTCATCAGCTCAAACAGCCCCTGGATGGAGCCGTCCTCGCCGTTCATTCCGTGCATCGCGGGAACCGCAACGTCTATATCGACTGTTTCCGTTGTCGTGCCTATCAGTCCGCGTTTCACTATGCAGAGGCGGCCTTTTCCTTCGGCGGGCTGCATATATACACGGGATATGCTCTTGTCGTTCGGGTTGAAGTTCTTTATGAACATGGTATCGAGCAGCTTTTCGCCCGTGTACCATTCTCCCTCGCGTGTTATATATACGGGTATCGTTTCGTATCCGCGGGCGTTTTCTATAAACTGTATGCCCGTAACGACGGATACCTCGTGTTCAACAGTACGTCCGCCAAAAAATACCGCCATCTTTTTCATATCATCGGCACCTCATTCATCATAATTATCCGGCAAATCATTCTCAAACAGCACGGTATCGCCAATCTGCGTTATGTTGGCCAGCCTTGCGCTTGCTTCATTCAGCGAGTTCACTATTATTATATTATTGCTGTCAAACCCTGCGGCAATGAGACCTTCCTTTATTGGACGGGAACGCTTTTCGCCTACCAGTATCGCTATATCGGCAGCTTTTGCCATAGCCTCTCCGAAGGAACGGTTCTCCGCCTCCTCAGCATCGCCGAGTTCAACAAGGCCGGGAGTTATAACTATGTGCCTGCCGGGGAAGTCCCTGAGTATTTCCATGGCCGCCTTGCAGCCTACGGGGTTGGAGTTGAAGCTGTCGTCTATTACGGTAATGCCGTTGTTCGTGTCCATTATCTGCAGACGATGCTCAACGGGGGCTATCTTTTCAATGCCCGCGGCAATCTCTTCGAGCGTCAGCCCCAGTTCGAGCGCAACGGCCGCCGCACCAGTTATGTTCTGTATATTATGCTGCCCGAGAAGCTTTGTTCTGCATTTTATGCTTCCGCCCTTGCCGTCATGCAGCGTAAACAGGCATCCCGCATACGAGAAGCTGAAGTCGCTTGCATATACGCCGTCTATGGGCGAGAGGCCGAAAAGCGTTTTTGCCGTGCCGCATTTATCGTAGCAGGCTTTTCCGTATGCTCCGTCATCGGGGAAGAATGCATGCCCGCCTTCGGGAAGCGCCTCTATAAGCTCGTATTTTGTCGAAGCGACGGTTTCTATCGTCTTGAAGGTTTCGAGATGCTGCGGCCCGATGGACGTTATGATGCCGTATTCCGGGTTTACGAGGTCGCACATCTCTTTTATGTCGCCCACATGGCGCGCGCCCATCTCGGATACGAATATTTCGTAGTCTGCGGTAAGCTCGCCGTTTATAACACGGGATACGCCCATGGGAGTGTTGTAGCTCTGGGGCGTTATGTACGTCTTGTATTTTTCGGAAAGTATTGTCCCGAGTATGAATTTTGTGCTTGTTTTGCCGTAGCTGCCCGTTATGCCTATGCGCTTCATGTTCGGGAAGGAGAGCAGCTTCTTTCTTGCCATATTGAAGTATTTCCTCTGACCGGCTTTTTCAATAGGCAAAAC
>JAGDDB010000022.1 GCA_017958265.1 Oscillospiraceae bacterium
ATCACGCCTTTTTCACGCGCGCGCTCGCGCAGGTATTCGTTTTGCACGGCTAGAAAGTCTTCGCTGACGGGAGAGGCCGGACGGACGTTCATCAGCGCGCGCAGCAGACGCTTCTGCCCGTCGGCGTCGGGCGGAAGGGGATAATGGGCGTCTTCGTCTCTTTCAGCAAGCAGATATCCGATCAAAAAACGGCAGCGTTCCGACTGGTCCATGGACCTCGCTCCTTTGCGGTTGTTGTCACGTCTATTGTAGCGCGCTCCGGGCAAACATGCCACAGCACCCGGAACAATTATCCGTCCGTGAATGAAACGTTTTTTTTCGGGATTTGAAACATAACACGATTGAGCGATTTTAAGTGAAAATTACGGATAACGCTTATTCTTTTTTTGTCAAAATAGTTTTGCGGAGAGCTGCTGAATATTCAGACAAAACGCTTGAAATCGTTTTAAATCTGGTTAGATTTCTTCAAGAACTATATTGACAGTACAATTATGATTCTCTATAATAGGGCCGCACTAAATAACTGATATATGGACCCATGTTCTGCGCATGGCTCCCCGCGCTGCTTTTTCCCGATAGCCCGGATCTCCGTTCCCCGGATTGCTTGCAAAGGAACGGTACCGCTTGAGTCAGGAGGGGACTCCCTATGAATGATTTCAGAAAACAGTTGGACAAGAAGTTGCAGAACCCCAAGTACAAAGAGAAATGGGATGCGCATGAGCCAGTCTTTCAGGTCATCAAGACCCTGATCGAGGCCCGCAAGAAAAAGAGCATGACGCAGAAGCAGCTGGCTGAACGCACCGGCATCACTCAGCCCGACATCAGCCGTCTGGAAAACGGCCGCGGCAATCCGTCGCTGCGGACGCTCAACAACCTTGCCCGCGGTCTGGGTATGGTGCTGAAGGTCGAATTTGTCGATGTCAAACCGGAAAAGGCGAGCAAGAAAGAGCGCTCGTAGTTTGTCAGCCCGTCCAAAAATCTAAACGCGGTCTCCGTTCGTCGGGGGCCGCGTTTTTTTAGGCGAATTTTCATGAAAAGAAAGCCGAATCGTTCGGAATGGGTTATAATAAACCAATCAAAGGAGAGTGAGACCATGCTTATTTCGACGAAAGGGCGCTATGCCCTGCGCCTGCTGAGCGACCTGGCCGAGCATCGCGATCAGGGGGCCGTGTCGCTGGGCAGCATGGCGGCACGTCAGGGCATTTCCGAAAAATACCTCGAAGCCGTACTCAAGCCCCTCGTGCGCGAGAACATCCTCGAAGGAATGCGCGGCAAAGGCGGCGGCTACCGTCTGCTGCTGGAGCCCCGCGAGATCACGCTGGGACGCGTGCTCAGACTGGTCGAGCCCTCTCTGGGCACGGTCAGTTGTCTTAAAGAAGGAGCGGAGCCCTGTCCTCGCAGCGCGGATTGTCCCACGCTGCCGCTGTGGCAGGAACTGGACGCGATGATCCTGAACTACCTTGACGGCAAGACGCTCGACGATCTGCTGACGAAGGATCAGAAATTCTGAACGTGAGGAAAGGAGGCGGTCCGGCCGCTATGGATGGATATTCTGACGGAGTTCCGTTGCGACGAAAAATCGATCCGACGGCCGCGCGCCTCTGAAGCTTTTTTCTCGATGCGCGGCGACGGAAAACGAAAGGAGCGCGCGCATGTCTCATGATGAAAAGAAACTGCTCTGGGAGGTCGAGACCTGCATAGAGCAGAAGCGGTTCCGCGAGGCCAAGGAACTCTTGTCCGACATGGAACCCGCCGATATTGCCGAAGGGCTGGAGGATCTGCCTTCAGCCCAGCTTGTGCTGTATTTCCGCCTGCTGCCGAAGGACTTGGCTGTCGAAGTGTTCGAGATGCTTGACTTCGACGAGCAGGAACGCTTCCTGACGCACGCTACGGGCGAAGAGGTGACGGAGATCATCGAGGAGATGTCGGACGACGACCGCACCGAGCTCTTCGACGAACTGCCCGCCACCACGGTCAAGCGCCTGCTGCTGGCTCTCTCCCCGGAGGAGCGCAAGCTGGCGAACACCCTGCTGGGCTATCCCGAGGACAGCGCCGGCCGCATCATGACGCCGGAGTACATCGCCCTCAAAGCGCATATGACCGTGCGCTCGGCCCTGGAACGCATCCGCGAAAAGGCGCGCAGCAAGGAGACGATCTACACCAGCTTCGTTACCGATGACGGGCGTCACCTGCTGGTCGCCGGCGAACTCGAAGACCTGATCCTGGCGTCGCCCGACGCCGAGGTGATCGACATCATGAACGGCGATCCCATCTCGGTGGCAACTTCGGCTGATCAGGAGCAGGCTGCGCAGATCATCTCCCGCTACGACCTGCACACGCTGCCCGTCGTGGACAGCGAGAAGCGCCTTGTCGGCATC
>JAGDDB010000023.1 GCA_017958265.1 Oscillospiraceae bacterium
ACCTGTCGCTGATAATACCCGTGTGCTGCCTGACGGGAGGCGGCACGCTGACGGTATCGCAGCAGGTATCCCGGTTTGACCTCCCGGCAGCGCTCGTTATCGGCGTCGTGGCGGTGATACCGGCGCTGATAAGCCGGAAATTCCGCAGAAGCCAGGGCGCGGTGATGCTGGCGCTGTATATAGGCTATATACTGCTGACCGCCGGGATAATCGTCCTTTTCTGAAACGGCTCAGTGAATTTTTAACGGGCTGCGTTCGGCGAACGCAGCCCGTTTGAATGATCCGGAGATAAGGCGCCGCCTCAGAAAAACCGCTCCTTGGCCGCTCTGAGCTCGCTGCAGAAGGTGAGCACATCCGCCTCGGTATTCTCGGGAGAGAAGCTGACGCGTATGGCGCCGTCGATTATATCGGCGGGCAGCCCCATTGCAGTAAGGACATGGCTGCGCCTGCCCTTGGCGCAGGCTGAGCCGCGCGAAACGAATATGCCGATGCTGTCCAGCCAGTTGGTGAGTACCTCTGCCTTGCAGCCGGGCAGGGAAAACATGAAGATATGCGATGAAAAGCCCTCGCTGCCGCTGATGACGACCGCGTCCGGAAAGCTTTCGCGTATCAGCTCCCGGAGCCGGGGATTGACGCCCGCGCCGGGGCGGGCCGCCGCGGCCCCGAAACCGGCTATGGCGGGAACGGCCTCCGTCCCGCTGCGCAGACCGCCCTCCTGACCGCCGCCGAATATAAAGGGAGTGAGCCTTGCGCTGTTTTTTACCCAAAGGGCGCCCGCGCCCTTGGGACCGTTTATCTTATGAGAGCTGACGCTTATCAGATCGGCTCCGAGAGAGCGAACGGTAAAAGGAACGTTGCGCATGGCCTGAACGCAGTCACAGTGAAGCAGTATGTTGCGGCCGCGGATAAGCCGTGATATTTCGGGGATGGGATTTATCGCGCCTGTCTCGTTGTTTACCAGCATGAGCGAGATGAAAGAGGTGTCGTCCCTCAGGGCGTTTTCCACGGACGCTACGGATATTCTGCCGTTTTCGTCGGGAGAAAGCAGAGTGACGTCAAAGCCGTCCGAGGAAAGCTGCTTGAGCGGCTCGAGGACGGCGTCGTGCTCGGTGAGCGAGCTGATTATATGCGAGCCGTAACGCTTCTGCCTGCGCGCGCCGCACAGTATGGCGTGGTTATCCGCCTCGGTGCCGCCGGAGGTGAATATGATCTCCATGGGGCTTGCCCCGAGAGCCGAGGCGACCTGAAAACGAGCCGTTTCAAGGGCCATACGCGCCTCGCGGCCGCAGGAATATGATGCGGAGGGATTGCCCCAGCAATCCGTCATTGCCTTTTTTACTGCCTCGACAGCCTCGGGACAGGGCTGGGTCGTGGCGGCGTTATCAAGATAGATCACGGCAAAAAACTCCTTGACGACTTGAAAAGTCATTTGTGAGATGATATTTTTAAGCAGACGGAACCTATACCAACCCGCTTCAAGCGGCGCTTTTTCGGCGCTTTTCGTCTCTCCGCTCTCGGCGGGCGTCAGCCCGCCCGCGATCGTCGGGACGAAAATCACCTGAAATATCATCCGCTTGAAGTCCGAAGGAGTTTTGCCGGAGCAGATTTGTGTCTGCACGAGGCAAAAACGCAGAGCATCCTTTCCGGATGGTCGAGTATTTTAACGAAGTGCAGGCGGAAAGCTGCCTGTCAAAACCGAGTTCGTATGGGTTACGGCTGCTTAAGGCGAAGAGAGTCGAACCTCTGCAGCCCGAGTTTGTATAGGTTACGTCTGCTTAATC
>JAGDDB010000250.1 GCA_017958265.1 Oscillospiraceae bacterium
AGAACACTGCGTCCGCGTCAAGAGAATCCAGCCGGGGATATTTGGAAAATCTGTCGTCGGGACCCGCGGACAGCGCCCTTCGCAGCAGCTCCGGCCGGGGAACGGCGGGTTCTTCATCCTCGGGGACGCGGATCTCGGGCAGGTCGGAGAGAGGGACATCGCTCTGCGTTTCTTCCTCGGCAGGTATGAAGGAAAAAGAATCGGAAAGCCGAAAATACACAAAAGACGCACAGAACAGAACGCACAGCACTATGGCCGGGACGGCTCTGCCCGACAGCAAAGAAAATATCTTTTTTTCCTCGAACGGTGACAAAACACCATGACCTCTTTCAAAACATGTTGGATCATTCTCGCCGCAAAGCGGCAAACGGCGGCAAGAACGGCATATCATGTCGTGAGAACATGGTAAAAACAGGTTTCCGCGCGCCGTGAAAAAGCTTTTCGCTCTCTTAAAATATAATAACAAACGCCGGAAAGGATAGCAACAGGAATTTCGACAAAAATCAGCAAAAGCCCATGGGAATATCGCAGGGCTTTTGCTGATCCGGTCACGCTTCGCAGGGGCCGACATAAGCTCCCGCTGCCTGTCCGATTGCGGAGCATGTCCGGCGCATATATATTCTCCGGGGAAATGAAGAAAACACATGACAAGCTATGGAAAAAAACTCGGAGCTGTGATAGAATAAGCGCATGGCATACCCGACGCGGCGAAAAAGGCGGCAGGCTGCCGAGAATACGGAAGACCGGAGGAAATTCCCGTGAAAAAAACCGCTGTTTTGTTCATCGCGCTGCTTTTGCTCATCTGCTTTGCCGGCTGCGGAGGCAAAACCACCCATCATGTGGAAATAGACGTTGAAAACTACGGGACGATAAGCGTAGAGCTGGACGGAAAGACCGCTCCCATAACCGTTGACAACTTTCTCACTCTCGCAAGATCCGGCTTTTACGACGGCCTGACCTTCCACCGTATAATGAGCGGTTTCATGATCCAGGGAGGCGACCCGCAGGGGAACGGCCGCGGAGGCAGCGATACCAATATCAAGGGCGAATTTGCCCTTAACGGCGTGGAGAACGATATCAGCCATGTGCGCGGGACGATATCCATGGCAAGGGCGTCATACAGCTACGACAGCGCCAGCTCGCAGTTTTTCATCGTGCACAGGGACAGCACTTTCCTCGACGGACAGTACGCCGCGTTCGGACATGTTACCTCCGGCATGGAGATAGTGGATAAGATCTGTGCCGATACTCCCGTTCAGGATAATAACGGGACCGTGCTTGCCAAGGATCAGCCGACCATCACGGCGATAAGAGTGATCGACTGAGACGGTCGGGCAGCGCCCGATTGACAGCAAATTTCACGGGTGCTATAATGGCTCGGCCTCTGAACTGTCGGCGTGGCGGAACAGGCAGACGCAGGGGACTTAAAATCCCCCGGTGGAAACACCGTGCGGGTTCGATTCCCGCCGCCGGCACCACGTCAGAGCAAGCCGAAACATGCTTGCTCTGACGTTTTGCAAATACAGCTATCACGCGGGCGGCCGCGGCCGCCCGGAAGGATACGACCTTGGAGAGGGTCGGAAAAACTACTACTTTAAAGCAAGGCAGGCGAATGAAAATGAGAGCTGTCGTGATAGACAAAACGGTGGTCAAGACCAACTTGGCCGTAATTCGCGAACGCGCGGGATTTGTCAGGCTGATGGCGGATCTCAGCGCGAACGGACAGGGAATGGGCCTTATGAACGCCGCCGGCATATGCGCGGAAGACGGCGTGAACGACTTCGCCGTGACGGAAATGCGGGACGCCGCGGCCTTGCGCGAGGCGGGCTTTACCGACAGCAGCATACTGATGCTGCGCTCCGTGACTGAAACCGAAGAGCTGAAAGAGCTCATGGCGCTGAACGTGATATTCACGGTCGGGTCCTATGATGCGTCCATTGCCCTCAACAGTCTTGCGGAGGGGCGCGGAGCGCCTGCGGAGGCCATGATAAGGATAGACACCGGTTTCGGACAGTACGGCTTCCAAAGCGAGGAGACCGATAAGATACTCAATGTGTATCAGCGCATGAAGGGCATAGCCGTCACGGGCCTGTATACCCGCATAGCCCCGATGAAGAACGCGAAGCTCGCCAAGGCGCAGGCGGATGAATTCATAGCCTGTGTTACGAAGCTGCAGGAGCAGGGGATAGACACCGGCCTGCTCATGGCGCTGGATCCGGCCGCGCAGAAGCGGTGGGATTTCGGAGAAAGATCGTGCATGTGCTTCGGCCCGGCGATGATAGGCCGCGCGCCCAACGGCGGCAAGGAGCTGACCAGGACGGGATATATCGAGGCAAGCCTTGAAGAGATAGACTGGGCCGCCAAGGGCAAGAACGCCGGCCATGACCTGAACAGAAAAATGGGCAGGACGGAACAAACCGCCAGGCTCGACGTGGGCTGGTATAACGGCGTAGGCCTGTCGGGAGAGCGGCAGCGCACATCGGTGTTTCGCTGCCAGGCCGATCCCGTCATAAAGGTGGGGGGCAGGAAAGCAGCCATACTCGGCGGCATAGACGCCACATCGATAGTGCTTGACGTGTCCCGCTGCGAGTGCAGCCCGGGCAGCGTCGCCGTGATCGACGCCGATCCGAGGCTGGTCAAGGGCCTGCCGATAGTTATAAGACAGTCATGAACGTCATAAACAGACTTCCGCAGCATGTTGCGGATCTGATAGCCGCGGGCGAGGTCGTGGAGCGGCCCGCGTCCGTGGTGAAGGAGCTTTTCGAAAACTCGGTGGACGCCGGGGCGCACAGCGTAGCCGTCGAGATCAAGCGCGGAGGGATGGGGTATATCCGCGTTACGGACGACGGCAAGGGGATGTCTCCGCAGGACGCCGAAACGGCGTTCCTGCGCCACGCCACAAGCAAGCTTAAGGATGAATACGGCCTTGAGGCCATAGGAACGCTCGGCTTCAGAGGCGAGGCTCTTGCGGCGATATCGGCGGTGTCGAGAATGCGCCTGTTTACAAGGGAACGCGGCAGCGACGACGGCACCGCGCTCGTGCTTGAGGCGGGACAGGTCATATCCCGCGAGCAGGCCGGATGTCCCGAGGGCAGCACCATGATAGCGGAGGACCTTTTTTACAATACCCCGGCCCGCCTGAAATACATGAAAAAGGACCAGGCGGAGGGCGCCGCGGTGACTGCGGCGATGATACGCCTTGCGCTCAGCCGCCCGGAGGTATCGGTAAGCTACATAAAGGACGGGGAAGAAGTATTCCATACGGCCGGTGACGGCGAGCCCCTGTCCTGCATATACGCCGTTCTCGGACGGGATCTCGCGAAAGAGCTTCTGCCGGTGGAAGGAAGCGGAGAAGGAGTGAGCGTGAGCGGCTTTGTCGGCGCGCCGGCCGCGGCGAAGGGAAACCGGTCAAGCCAATTCTTCTTCGTGAACGGCAGATGCGTAAAATCGCAGCTGCTTCAGGCGGCGCTCGAACAGGCATATAAGAATTCTCTTTTTACCGGGCGTTTTCCCGGCTGTGTGCTTTATCTGACGCTTAAGCTCGGAGCGGTAGACGTTAATATCCACCCGGCAAAAACGGAAATAAAGTTTTATCAGGACAAGCAGATATTCGACGCGGTTTACCGCAGCGTCCTTTCCGCCTTGAGCGGAGAGCGGGACCGCCCGGAAATAAAACTGAACGGTGAAAAGGAGCGAGCGGAAAAGACGCCGGCCGCCGCAGCGCCCGCGGCCGTATCCGCTGCGGGAAAAAGACCTGCCGAAGCGCCGCGCACGCCGCCGGAGAGAGAGAAGGAAAACGTTCCTCCGGCGAAAATGCGGCAGATCGTGGATCAGCTTGTTTTTCGCTCAAATCCGGTGCGCTATGAAACGCGGACGGCCGAAGAGAAAGCGCCGCCTCCCGCGCGGGACGAACGGAGCGCGGCGGC
>JAGDDB010000251.1 GCA_017958265.1 Oscillospiraceae bacterium
ACAAGGCTCCGCAGACGCCTCCCGAAGGCATGCAGCGGCCCCCCGAGGGCATGCAGATGCCCGAAGGGATGCAGTGGCCTCCCGAGGGTATGCAGTGGCCCCCCGAGGGCATGCAGATGCCCGAAGGGATGCAATGGCCTCCCGAGGGAATGCAGATGCCCGAAGGCATGCAGTGGCCTCCCGAGGGTATGCAGTGGCCTCCCGAGGGCATGCAGTGGCCCCCCGAAGGAATGCAGATGCCCGCCGGAGGCATGCCGCCGCAGGGCGGGATGCCTGGCGGAATGCCGGGTGGAATGCCGGGCGGGATGCCGATGGGCGGGATGCCGATGCCTCCCTTCGGCGGAGAGCAGCCGGACGGAAAGAAAAAGGGGAAAAAGGCCAAGGGCGGCATGAAGCCTCCCAAGGGCATGCCTCCCATGCCGGAAGGCTTCGATCCTGCCAATATGACTCCCGAAAAGTTCGAGGAGATGCTCGAAAAGGGAGAGCTGCCGCCCATGCCCAAGAGGAAGGGTCTTATGGGACTGCTCATGCCCAAGATGCCCGACATGGGAGCCATGATGAAGGACATGAAAAACACCAAGACCGGCATGGAGGAAGCCATACCCGGATACCATCCCCTGGTAAGACCCGACTCTTCGAAAATGAAGAACCAGCGGCGCAGGGGCCCCGGCCCGATGGCGATGCGCGGCGAGAAGCCCAAGGACTTCAAGGGCAGTATCAGACAGCTTGCCAAATACCTTATGGCTTTCAAATGGCTCGTGGTGGTCATAGCACTGTGCTCGATCTGCTCCACGGTCCTTTCCACGGTAAACCCGAAGGTCCTTGCCCGGGCAACGAACGAGATAGCCCGCGGCGTGGCGGCCGTGACGGCCGGCGGCACCAACGGAGTGGACTTCGCATATGTGGGCCGCATAATCCTTATCATGCTCGCGCTGTATATCACGGCGATGATCTTCTCTTACATCCAGGGCTTTACTCTGGCGTTCATCTCCGCCAGGATATCCTATAACCTGAGAAACTCGATCATAGAGAAGATAAATAAGCTGCCCATCAATTTCTTCCACACCATGTCGAACGGCGAGGTCATGTCGAGGATAACCAACGACGTTGACAGCGTCAGCAACAGCCTGCAGCAGTGTTTGACGCAGGTGGTGTCCGCCCTGGTGACCTTTGTGGGCGTGCTTGCGATGATGCTCAGCATAAGCTGGAAGCTTACCCTCGTAGCGATCGTAATGCTGCCCTTCAGCGGCATATGCACGGCGCTCGTAGTGGGCGTGTCGCAGAAGCATTTCAGAAACCGCCAGAAGATGCTCGGTACGGTCAACGGCTATGTGGAGGAGATGTACTCCGGCCAGCAGCTGCTGAAAGCGTTCACCAGCGAAGAGCGCGCGATAAAGGAATTCGAATACGAAAACGAGCGGCTCTACACCGCCGCGTGGAAAGCGGAATTCCTTACCGGCATGATGATGCCCATCACCAACTTCATAGGCAACCTCGGCTATGTGGCGATCTGCGTTCTCGGCGCGTCCATGTGCGCCAGGGGCAGCATACTGATAGGCGACATACAGGCTTTCATAACCTACGTCAAGAGCTTTAACCAGCCCATAACCCAGGTGGCCAACATGTCCAGCCAGCTGCAGTCCACCGCCGCGGCGGCGGAGCGTGTCTTCGCCTTCCTCAATGAGGAAGAAGAGCACGACCCCGGCGTGAAGGAAGAGCTCAAGGGCATCGAAGTCAACGGCGACGTTGTATTCGAGCATGTGAAATTCGGCTACAATCCCGAAGAACCGGTAATAAACGATTTCTCCGCAACGGTGAAGGCGGGCCAGAAGGTGGCCATCGTCGGCCCCACGGGCGCGGGCAAGACCACCATGGTCAAGCTGCTCATGCGCTTCCACGATCTGCAGGGCGGCGCCATCTATCTGGACGGGCACGACATACGCGAGTTCAGCAGGCAGGATCTGCGCGGCAACATAGGCATGGTGCTGCAGGATACATGGCTGTATAACGACACCATCATGGAGAACATTCGTTACGGCAGGCTGGACGCCACGGACGAAGAGGTCATAGCGGCGGCCAAGGCGGCGCAGGTGGATTTCTTCATCCGCACCCAGGCCGACGGCTACAACATGATACTCAACGAGGAAAGCAGCAATATTTCCGCCGGACAGAAGCAGCTGCTCACCATTGCCAGAGCCATACTTGCCGATACCAAGCTGCTGATACTCGACGAGGCCACCAGCTCCGTCGATACCCGCACCGAAATGCTCATACAGAAGGCAATGGACAATCTGATGCAGGGCCGCACCAGCTTCGTCATAGCCCACAGACTTTCCACCATCAAGAATGCGGACCTGATACTCTGCATGAAGGACGGCGACATAGTCGAGCAGGGCTCCCACGATGAGCTTATGGCGCTCAACGGCTTCTACGCTCAGATGTACAACAGCCAGTTCGAGAAGGTGTCCTGAAAACAATAGACCCGAAAAAACGACGGCAAAGTCCTTTGGACTTTGCCGTTGTTTTTTTTCGGCGAAGGTATTGACATTCCGCGGAATGTGATTATAATGACAGCATAGTCTTCAGGGCGGGGTGAAATTCCCCACCGGCAGTTATAGCCTGCGAGCCCCTTCGGGGGTTGAACCGGTGAGATCCCGGTGCCGACGGTATAGTCCGGATGGGAGAAGATGCTTTATTATGCTTTTTTTCGCCCGGAGACAAATCTGCCTTCGGGCGTATTTTTTCGAAAAAGGAGTCAGAAAAATGACGAAAACGAAGAAGCTTGTCCTGTACGCGATGCTGAGCGCGCTGGCATATGTGGCCATGCTGGTGATACATATCCCGGTATCCTTTCTTACGATAGATCCCAAGGATACGGTGATAGTCATAGCGGGCTTTATCATGGGTCCGCTTGCCTCGCTGATCATATCCGTCGTGGTATCTCTGGTGGAGATGATAACGGTCAGCAACACAGGCGTGATAGGCTTTGTGATGAACACTCTGTCCAGCGCCGCGTTCTGCTGCACGGCAGCCCTGATCTACAAAAAGAGGCACAGCATCAAGGGCGCGGTCGTCGCCCTCGCCGCGGCGGTGCTTGCGCAGACGGTCGTAATGCTGCTGTGGGACTGGCTCATGGTGCCGCTGTACATGGAGCATGCCACGAGGGAAATGGTCGTGGGCATGCTGATGCCGCTGTTCTTGCCCTTCAATCTGCTCAAGGGCGGCATAAACATGGCTCTCGCCCTGCTGCTGTATAAGCCAATGACCTCCGCTCTCAGACGCGCCGGGCTTGTACCGAGATCGGAGCACAAGGGAAAGATAAACATTTATCTGGTCATCTTCGCCGTCGTACTGCTCGCGGTATGCGTGATACTTGCGCTGATATTGGCGGGGATACTGTGATCGAAAAGAGGCTGCCGCAAAACGGATATTTTGCGCAGCCTCCTTTACAATTACACCTGCGCGGCCGGTGAAGCCCGCCCGAATGCGGGAGAGCGGTTTCAGACCGTACCGGTCACTGTCAGTACGCTCTGCCCGGGCTCGCCGCTCCATGCGCCGGTCGCGGGATCCTGAGCATACGCGGCTGCGGGGACCGTGATCTGCCCCGGGGCCGTGGTGAATATGCCGCTCGCGGCGTCATAGGAATAGTTGTCCGGAGCCGTCCACGCGCTGCCGTTGAAGCTGACCTCCAAATCGGAAAGAACGGGGGAGAAGGTATCGCTTATTACGGCGTTCTCATCGGTCCCGGCAGCCGCGCCGCCGAAATTGCGTATGATAAAAGTATAAGTCAGAGTGCCGTTTTCGCTGACCGAGGCGGGCGAGAGCGACTTGCATATGCCGAGCACGGGAAGGGGTACGAAGTTTACCGTTTCCGTCGCGGCGACGGGCCCGGCGCTGCCGCCGGTCAGACTGAACCGGCTCGTTACGGCGCCGCCCGCCGACAGGGGAGCGTATTCGTTAACCCGAGCCTGATAAATGAGCACGACGCTGCCGTTTGCCCCGACCGCGAACGGACCGAAGGAAACCGCGGAGCCGACCGCGGCCGGAGGGGGCGTCTGCTGCCGACCGCTGCTGAAAAACAGCAGCGAGTCGGGGATATATGTGAGAGGGTAAAGCGTCAGATCACCGAAGGTATATTCGCCGAGATTGTCCAGCAGAGTCAGATCGGTCACCGGCGCCGCGGAACTGTTGGTGATGCCTACGATAAATGTGATCACGTCACCGGGGCCGCCGTATGATGCGGGCAGTGCTGCCGCGGAAACAGCGAGGATATCGAGCAGCTCTCCGGTCACGATGTTGGACACGACCGTGCCGCCGGTGTATGTAAGAGTGGCCTGATTTGTAAAACGTGCCAAATAATTCACCTTGCTTTTTATTGATGCTGCGGCTTTGCGCCGCATACCATAATATGCCGGCCGATGAAAAAGGCGCCTTCCGCCACGATGGGGCGGAAGGCGCCTTTTTTATCGATATGAACACCGGCCGGCATTCCCGGGATCCTCATCCGGGCGGCGCTGAATTAAAATACGGTATGCCGCATGTGCTTTGCGGGCGGGAAATTCATCCCAGACCGCCGTCAAGCTTATTCAGAAAAGCTTTGGTACGGGCGTGGCGCGGATCCTTTATTATCTGATCGGGATCGCCCTGCTCCACGATCACGCCTCCGTCCATGAATATGACGCGGTCGGCGACCATGCGCGCGAATTCCATTTCGTGAGTTACGATGACCATGGTCATTTTTTCTTCGGCAAGCTGCCGTATCACCTTGAGCACCTCGCTTGTCAGCTCGGGGTCGAGGGCGGAGGTGGGCTCGTCGAAAAACAGTATACGGGGCTCGAGCGCAAGGGCGCGGGCTATGGCCACGCGCTGCTGCTGGCCGCCGGAGAGCTGGTGCGGATAGGCGTTCTCCCTGCCCTCGAGACCCATGCGCTTCAAAAGCGCGCGTGCCTTTTCAAAAACCTCGTCGCGCGGGCGCTTCTGCACTTTGATAGGAGCGTCGGTGAGGTTTTTGATGACCGAGTAATGCGGGAAAAGGTTGAAATTCTGAAATACCAGCCCGAAATAGCCTCTCACGCGATGAAGGGTCTCGGCGGAGGCGTACCTGACGGCGCCGTTGTATTCCGCGGCGGCCTCGTCGCCGATATAGCTTATGCTGCCGCCGTCTATGGTTTCAAGAAAAACGGCGCAGCGAAGCAGCGTGGATTTGCCGGAGCCGGAGGGGCCGATTATGGCGATCACCTCTCCCTCATCCACCGAGAGGGATATATCCTTAAGCACCTCGACGCCGTCAAAGGACTTTCTTATATTTTTCATTTCAAGCAAATTCATGTTTCGCTCTTCCTTATCTGTAATAAGACAGTCTCTTTTCGCAGCGTTCCATGAGGAAAGCGACGATGAAGTTGAAGATATAATAGAATATACCCGCCACAACGAAGGGCATAAGCGTGGAGTGCGAAGAAGCTATCTGCTTTGCCATGGTAAACATTTCCGCGTAGGATATGGCAAAGGCAAGGGAGGTGTCCTTGACCAGCGTTATCATCTCATTGGTGACGGCGGGCAGGATGCGCTTGACGACCTGGGGCAGGATGATATACACAAAGGTATGCGCTTTGGAATAGCCCAACACCTGCGCGGCCTCATACTGGCCGCGGCTTATGCTCTCTATTCCGCCGCGGTAGATCTCGGCAAAATACGCCGCGTAATTCAGCACGAAGCCTATTATGACCGCCGCGAAGCGATAGCTGCTGCCGGTCCTGATGCCGAAAAGGAAAAAAGGTCCGAAAAAGACCACCATAAGCTGCAGCATCAGCGGCGTGCCGCGCATGACGGAAATATAAAACTTGATGATCAGCTGCACCGGTTTTATGCGCGACATGCGGCCGAATGCCACGAACAGGCCCAGCGGCAGGGCGCCGACAAGGGTGCAGACATATACCAATATGGATTTCAGCATGCCCGAGGAAAGCGTGGAAATCATAGTCTGTAGGGACATGGCGTTATCTCCGATTATGTTTTTTCGTCGATAAAGTCCGGCGAACTTTATCGGCAATTATAAATAAAGGGGCGGCTTTTGCCACCCCTTTGCCTAAGGTCCGATCAGCCGATGATGCAGATGTTTTCCTTTACGAGGCCGTATTCCACATACTTGTCGGCAATGGCGGCCATGGTGCCGTCGTCGGCTATTTCCTTGACGACCTCCCATACTTCGGCGGCAAGAGCGTCGTTGCCCTTCAAAAAGCCGATGGCGTAGGTCTCGACGGAAATGGGATCGTCCATAACGGTGAATTTGTCTTCCTTGCCGACCATGTTGTATTCGGCCACGCCGATATCGGCGGCCACCGCGTCGGCAGTGCCCATTTCAAGCTCCATGAAAGCGGAGTTGTAATCGGCGCACTCAAGAAGCTGGGCAAAAGAGTCGGTCAAAATGGGGTCGGCATTCAGCGCGGCGAGCGCGGAAGAATCGGCCTGGGTGATCACGTTTTTGCCCTCCAGATCGGCAAGAGAGGAAATGCCGCTGTCGGCGCGGACCACCATCACTATGCTGCTGTCGTAATATGCGGGCGTCCAGGCATAATCGTCCTCGCGGCCCTCATAGGTGAAGCCGTTCCAGATGCAGTCGATGTTGCCGCCGGAAAGCTCGGCGTCCTTGGAGTCCCATGCAATGGGCTGGGCGACGAATTCCCATCCGCTGCGCTTGCAGACCTCTTCCGCCACGGCAAGATCGAAGCCGTCATAGCTTCCGTCGGCGGCGATGAAGCCGAAGGGCGGGAACTCCGCATCAAAGCCCACGATGAATTTGCGGGCAGCGTTTTCGGCCGCGTTCGTTCCGCCGTCGGCAGCGGGAGTATCCGTTCCGTCGGCGGGAGCGGGCTTTTCGGTTTTGGCGCAGGCGCCGAAGCAGGCGAGCAGCATTACGAGCGCTAAGATGAGTATAATTGTTTTTTTCATGCTTTTTACCTCCGGATTTGATTGATTATCATAATAGCACATCAGCCAATTAAATCAAGCGTTTTTTTTCACTCTCCTTCGGGAGAGGGCGGAACTTCGCCGTAGATCACCGCGCGCACGACGCGGCGGTATGCGTCCAGCATGGGCTTGCTGTCCTCGGGAACGTCGTGCCATGTGACGCCGTTTCCGTCCGCGAAAAGACGGGAGCGGTACATGAGCATATCGGGGCGCACAAAGGTATCGAGCCATTTGAAATAGCCGTTCAGAGGCACGCCTGCCCGCTGCATCACGTCAAGACCGAGGAAGGTGCAGCTTTCCCGGCGCTCCTCGGCCCCGCCGGAGGGATAGTTGGTCCAAATCAAATAATCCGTTGAGAGCATTTCCAAAAGCTCGTCTCCCTCCCACAGGGAGCTGTCCGCGCCGGAGCACAGGCCCAGGCGGGAATAGACCGAGTCGCCGGAGGGCAGCGAGAGGGTGGGCAGATGATCGCCGACGAATACCAGCATGACCCGCTCTTCGCGTTCGGAAAAATACTCGATAAGCTTTCCGAGAGAAGCGTCCGCGTCCGCAAGGCCCACAAGCAGGGCGTCGAGCGCCGGCAGGTCCTCGGACCGGAGCAGGGGGGAGCTTATGTCGATGCCGGATGAAAAACCGTATTTCTCGGCGTTGTAGGGCTGGTGATTTTCCATGCTCATGCCGTATATGAACCGCGCTCCGGAACCGTCGGTTTCGTAAAGGGATATTATCTCGTCGGCAAACGCCGCGTCGGAGATATACGGGCCGCGTTTTTCGGCGTCTTCCGGGAAGTCGTCGGAGAACAGCACCCGGTCATAGCCTATGCGGGGATATATGGTCCTGCGGTTATACAGCTTATCGTTATGGGAATGGATCGCAGCGGCGGAATAGCCCGCACCGTCAAGCAGCTTGACTATCGACGGCATTGCGTCGTAGCAGTCGGGCGGGAGCGAGGAAAGCGTATCGCCCTCGCGCAGCAAAGCCCCGGTCACACCCGTCATGATCTCCATTTCCACATAGCCCGTGCCTCCGCCGTAGGTATTGGAAATGAAGCGCCCGTGTACGCAGCGGTCCTGCAGGGAATGGAATACGGGGATGGGATCGCGGGAAAAGGATACGTTCGGCAGACGGGAGATATCGAAAAAGCTCTCGGATACTATGAATATTATGTTGGGAGCCCCCTCGGCGGCCTCGGGACGCCCGGAGGGCGGGGGCACGGGGGCGGCCAGCTCCTCAAGGATGAGCGGCAGCTCGGCGACCGGATCGGAAGTGCCGAAACCGCCGTCGGCGGAGCGCAGGGAGAGAGCGGAGTACATGCCGAGGACACG
>JAGDDB010000252.1 GCA_017958265.1 Oscillospiraceae bacterium
ACTTCGGGAGCAGCCTTGGTTTCGGCACTGGGAGTGAATTCCACAGCGAAAGCCGGAACGGTAAGGGCCGCAATCAACGCGATCACCGCAAGGATTGCAGCGATTTTTTTCATGATAAAGCACCCCTTAAAAAAAATATTGAATGTATTTGACACTATTCTTGATACGCAACGGTGTCTTCATATCCGTCTACCGCCTCAGGCTCATAGCTGCCCATAACGAGGAATCGGCAGCTCCTGTCGCCCATCAGACAGGTGGATAAAATAATTACCTTGTTATCATAACTCGGTTTTCCATCTTTGTCAAGATTTGATCCTATGGCTCTTATATCAAAAATTTCATCAAAAAACGCTTTGAAATGTCGCGCACTGCCGAAATCATAGCTGTAAAGGATATGTCTGTTGTCCAAAGGCACCGCCGCGAACACGTTATAGCGTATCTCACGGTCCGGAAGATATATCACGATCTCGTTGAGCTCGCTGAATTTTTCCGGGTCGGAATACAGCTTCTGCAGCTGTCCGAACATCGCTCCGGAGCCCATTCTGTGTCCGTAAAGCACGGTAACGGGATCGGAAAAATCTTTCCCGTTATACGCGCTCTCCGAAAAGATCGATCCGGCAGAGGCGTAATTTTTGTTCTCGTCGTGATCGAGATAAAACGAGTCGTTTTCGCTTTGAAGTACCGGATAACTGATATCCGTACCGGGGATCTCGAGCCATGCGTATATGTCCGGGTTTATTTCTGCCAGCGCGTCGAAATCTATCGGGCTGACATACGGCTGCTCGGGCGGCTCGGTCTCTTCGGGCGGAGGCGTCTGCGTCGGCGTCGGCGCGGGCGTAAAGGTCGGGGCCTGCGTCGGCGCGGGCGGTTCGATATGTTTCGCGGCCGGCGGTCTCAGCAAAAAATGGGCCGTCAAGCAGGCCGCGGACAGTATTATCAGCACCGCTGCGGCGGAATAAAATATCTTTTTTTTCAAGTTATCGCCTCCGTGGCGAAGAAATCGTCTTCCACCGCGCCGAGCCATGCCGCAGCGTCATCGCCGCAGCACCTGCGTATCTCGGCAAAAGCTTCGTCGAGACGCGGCCTTCTTGAACTCATGTTATGACAGTCCGAGCCTATCATATGTACTTTTCTTTCTTTCATCATCTTTAGGGCGAAGCGCCTTGTACCGCGCTCAAGAAAGCTGTCCGCGTTCATCTGCATCATCACTCCGCCGTCGATCAGCCGTCCGATCACCTGCTTTTTCTGAAACGGCAGACATCGTTCCACATGGGCAAGGAGCACCACGGTGCCGAAGCCGTCGCTCATTCTGAGCACTTCGTCTGCCGTTCGTCCGCTCCAGGTTTCCTCAGGCATTTCCAGAAGAAGCAGCGGCGTACCCTCTATCATCAGTTCTTTTATCTCCGAAGAGCGGCTTATGCCCTCGAAATAACTCACCTCTGCGCCCAGTCTGACGGCCGGTATATCGTCTTCACGGACTTCGGACAGCATTTTTGCCGCCTTATCCCGTCTTTCGAGAAACTCGGACAGTCTGTGCCTCACTGCGTAGAAATGCGGCGTGGCGACCGAAACGGTAACTCCCTGCTGCTTAAGCAGCTTCAGCAGCGCGATACTCTCCTCCGCGCTCCCGCTGCCGTCGTCCACATTCGGCAGGATATGGCTGTGTACGTCAACCACGTTGTTCCTCGCCCTGCGCTTTGCCTGCGGTCTCTGCTGGAGCAGCAGGAGCTTTTTCCAGCGCGGCGATCCCGGAAGCGCCGGTCTTGGTCTTGGTCTTGCCGGCTTCTTTTTTCTGCAGAGTCGGCTTGGATTCATATCCGTAGCCGTAGCTCTTGTAATACTTGCTGTACTTTCCGTAGCGCTTGTAGCTCTTTCCGCTGCCGCCGGCGCAGGTCAGCACGAAGCCCAGCAGCTTCGCATCGGAAAACTGGAACTGCGATACGGCCTCCGTTACCGACTTTTTGTCGCTGTAATCCTGTCTTACGACCATGATCATCCCGTCGGTCAGCTTGGATACCACGAGCGCGTCGGAAACGGCGTTTACCGGAGGCAGGTCGATCACGATGAAATCAAAATGCTTCGCGTAGGTCTCCACCGTAATGCGCATGTTCTCCGAGCCCAGCAGTTCGGAGGGGTTGGGCGGTATATCTCCGGCGGTTATTACCTTCCAATTATCCAGATATCCGGAATCCTTGGTTACGTCCGTCCCGCTCGACAGGCCCACCAAAAGATTGGACAGGCCCGGAGAGGCCGACAGCCGAAGTACTTTGTATATCGTCGGCAGACGCATGTCCGCCTCGATGGTAAGCACGCGTTTCCCCGTCTGAGCAAGGGAATAGGAAAGATTGATGGATGTGGTGCTCTTGCCTTCTCCGCGCATCGAGCTCGTAACGCCTATCACGCGGCATTTCTGCTCGCCCGGCAAACTGAATATCACGTTCGTTCTCAGCAGCTTATATGCCTCCGATGCGGCAAAGCTGAGGTTTGAGCACATCATCTGCCGCTTTTCGGCAACGGAGTACTGTACGGAGTCGATCTTGCTTTTTCTGAACATCAGCGTTTCACCTCCGTGTTTTTCCGGGCACTGCTCTCATAATAGCCGTATCTCTTATAATAACCGTATCTTCCGGATTTCGTCGCTTTCAGATCGGGTATGGCGGCAAGCAGCGGGATATCCAGCGTCTTGGTAAGCGTTTCCTCGTCATGTATCTGATCGTCGAACAGATTAGCGAGTATGATGACCACGCAGCTGACCACAATGCCCAGCAGCAGGCCTATCATGGTATATTTGCTCACATTGGGGGAGGCCTTCGTCGACGGCGCAACGGCATAATCGACTATCCTGACGGAGCTCCCGTCCACGACGTCGGAAATTTTACCGGGCAGCACCCTTGCGATCACGTTTGCTATATACTGCGCCTCGTAGGGATCGGGCGTAGTGACCTTTATGCGGAATATCTCGGTGTTGTTCACGGCGGAAGCGGTGATCATTTTCGAAAGCTCTTCGTATGTGTAATCGAGCTCTGCCTTTTCAATGACGTCTTCCAGCGTGCTGCGCGTACCGAGTATGACTATGTATGTATTTACCAGGCTGTGCGCCGCGGACAGTTCCGAGTTGTTTATACTGAAGCTCGTGCTTCCAAGCGAAAATGAGCTGTTGTTTACGTACATAAGAGCGCTGGCCTCGTAAAGCGGCGTGATCATATACCTCGCGTAGGCAAAAGCCGCCCCCGCGAACAGCACGGCAGCCAAAACGATAGCCCATGCTCTGTGCCACAGGACCTGCAGCAGCTCAAGCAGGTCGAGCTCTGCATATTCGATCTTTTTTTCGTCCATGTCTTCCCCCGGAAAATAGTTTTCGCCCCGGACGCCACAGCCTGTCCGGGCCGTTTTTTGTCAGCAACTCCGCGTGCTCCCGCGGCCGAGCGCGATGAAACGCCGCTCGATTACCGTAGATTTTATCATATTTCCCGAAGTATATCAAGCCTTATTTAACAGCAAAAGATGCCTATTTTAAGTTAAAAAATGCTGTATTTTCATTTATTATTATCAAAGAACGGTCCCGTGCATCCGTTTAAGGATGGCACGGGACCGTCAGATAGCGAAACCGATATATCAGTGGCTTTCACACTGCGAACAGTTTTCGCAGTCCGGGAAAAGAGAGTGATCATACTCTATCCCGTTTTTATCGTAATAGTCCTTCACCGCCGCGCGTATGGCCTCCTCCGCCAGCACGGAACAGTGCAGCTTGTGGGCGGGCAGACCGTCGAGCGCCTCCGTCACCGCCTTGTTGCTCAGCGAAAGCGCCTCGCTGACCGGTCGGCCTATGATGAGCTCCGTCGCCATGGAGCTTGAGGCTATCGCCGAGCCGCAGCCGAAGGTTTCAAACTTGGCATCGGATACTATATCGCCGTCTATCTTAAGATATATCTTCATTATATCTCCGCATTTTCCGTTTCCTACCTCGCCTATCCCGTCGGCGTTTTCTATAGAGCCGACGTTCCTCGGATTTCTGAAGTGATCCATTACCTTTTCACTGTATAATGCCATATTTTCTTTCCCTCCGTCCAATGAAAACCAATAACCGATAACCGCCGGCTAAACCGTAATGAACGGTCTTTTGCCGCATACCTTGTCTTTCCACAGCGGAGAAATGCTCCTGAGATACTCCACCGTTTCCGCAACGGCCTTTACGATATATCTCATTTCATCCTCCGTATTGTCCTGGCACAGCGACAGTCTCAGCGAGCCGTGCGCCAGTTCATGCGGCCTGCCCAAAGCGAGCAGCACATGGCTGGGATCGAGCGAGCCCGAGGTACAGGCAGAGCCGGACGAGGCGCATATGCCTTTATCGTCCAGCAAGAGCAGCATGCTCTCCCCCTCTATGCCCTCGAAGCAGAAATTCACG
>JAGDDB010000253.1 GCA_017958265.1 Oscillospiraceae bacterium
CGTTATGGGCGGCGCCGTCGCAGCCGCGTGCAAGCCCCGAGACGATATTCACGCCTCTTTTCGAGAGTTCATATGAAAACGATTCGGAATTAGCCTCTCCCGATACCGAACAGTGCCTTGATCCGACGACCGCGACAGAGATGCCGTCTTCGCTGAAATCTTCTTCGCTTATCTCTCCGTAATAATACAGAACCAGCGGACAGGCCGAAGGCAGATTCCGAAGCTTGTACGGATAATTGCTGTCGTTCAGGGTAACGGTCTTCATTCCTCGCTCCGCTGCTTTATTGCAGATGTCGGCCGCCTGCACGGCAAGACTTTTATCAGAGAACGCCGTCAATGCCTTTTCGTAAGCGCGCAGCGATTCCGGCTTCCTGCCCGTGAGAAAAGCGTTGTAGATCCCTTCCGCGCAGCCGTATTCTTTCATAAGCAAACTGTAGATCAGATAATTAGGCTTACCGAGCAGGCTGAGCCAGATCATTACTGAAGTGCTGTTGATCTCACGCAGCATTTTCGGCCGCACCTCCCTCACCGAACAGGCGCCGGTCGATCATCCTGTATTGGACCGCCTCCGCCATATCGCCCTCAGTCACCTTTGCATGTCCGTTAAGATCGGCGATCGTTCCCGCGAGCGCCTTGAGCTTATTATAGGCTCTTATACTCAGAGAAAGATATTCAGCCGAGCGCATGAGCAGCCCTTCAGAACCGCGCTCAAACTCCAGAACAGTATTAAGTTCCTCGCTCCCGAGGCGCGAATATGTATGGTGTTTAAGTCCTTTTAGCGCGATCTTTTCCTGCTGCAGCCCGCGCACGGCACACACTCTCTTCCGTATAGTTTCAGCCGGCTCCGGAGCATCCGACTTTATTTCCGCGTATCCGGGCGTTTTTACCGGAATATGTATATCGATCCTGTCCAGTATAGGCTTCGATATCTTTTCGAGAGTGTGATTTATCATTTTAGGCGTACAGGTACATTTTTCCGGGCCTTCGAGCAGATTTCCGCATCTGCACGGATTCATAGCACAGATGAGCATAAAATCCGACGGCAGTTTTTCGATATGCCCTACCCTTGATACAGTAACTTCTCCGAGATCCATGGGCTGCCGGAGAGAGTCGATCACGGCGCGTTCGATCTCGGTCGCTTCGTCAAGAAACAGCACGCCCCGGTGCGAGAGCGATATCTCTCCCGGAACGACCGGCCTGCCGCCTCCTATGAGAGCAGTTTTCGTAACCCCCGTATGCACCTCGCGGAAAGGCGGCTCGCGTATTACCGGCTGCTCTTCATTAAGCAGCCCGCATAGACTGTAGACGGACGTAACGTCATAAACGTCCTGTTTCTCAAGAGGCGGCATGATCGAACGTATGCTGTGCGCAAGCATAGTCTTACCGCTTCCGACCGCCCCGAGCATAAGCAGGTTATGTTTTCCGGCCGCGGCTATCTCAATGGCCCTCTTGGCCGTTTTATGGCCTTTTATCTCCGCAACGGAAAGAAATCCGTCCTGAGCGCAAAAATCGCTCAGTGAGCCGCTGAGCGGCGTTTTTTCGCGTTTTGAGATGGCAGTCAGGTCGTCAAGCCGTTTAACAGGCCAGATCCGCAGTCCGTCGAGGCATAAAACTTCATTTACATTTCCTTCCGGGATAACGACGTCGCTGATCCCGTTCTTCTGAGCGAATACGCACATTGAAAAAATGCCTGCGACGTTTTTCACCATTCCGTCTAAAGAAAGCTCGCCTATCAGCACAAAATTATTGAACGTCTCCGCCTCGATAATACCTGACGCTGACATGAGCCCCGCAGCTATGGCGATATCAAATCCGGTGCCCTCTTTTCTCACGTCGGAAGGAGCAAGATTTACCGTTATCCTCCCTTTCGGCAGCTCAAGGCCGCTGTTTTTAATAGCCGCGCAGACTCTGTTTTTAGATTCTTTAACCGATGCTCCCGCGAGCCCGATTATACTGAACTCCCTGATCCCGGGTGTAATAAATGTTTCTACCGAAGTCAGCATCCCTGTGACTCCGCTCAAACAGACTGAATTAAAACGAGTGATCATTGTCCGAACCTCCGGCAGTTAGTCAGCCACGAGCTGGCTGCAGAGCCGAAGATACCACGCCTTTGCCGCAAAAAGCAAATATTTCCGGAGTATTTCTCCGGAAATGTCTGGTAATATTTTCAGCGTATTATTTTCGTTTGTTTCCGGAATATTACCCGGTATTACCTGACGTCAGCGGCCCTTTCCCTCGATCATATTTTTAAGCTCATCCATGAAAGAGTCGACGTCTTTAAATTGCGTGTATACTGATGCGAAGCGGACGTACGCCACTTCGTCGAGCGCTTTGAGTCTGGTCATAATCAGTTCACCTATCTCGTGCGAACTTACCTCGCGCTTCATCGAATTGAGAAGCTGC
>JAGDDB010000254.1 GCA_017958265.1 Oscillospiraceae bacterium
AAATCCGCGCTTTTCGTGGTGCGCGGGAAGGGCAGAACGTCTCTGATGTTGGACACGCCCGTAAGATACATGATGAGCCTTTCAAAGCCCAGGCCGAAGCCCGCGTGGCGCGTGCCTCCGTATCTGCGCAGATCCAGGTACCACCAATAGTTCTCCCTGCCGAGTCCCAACTCGTCTATGCGCGCTTCAAGTATATCCATCCTCTCCTCGCGCTGGCTGCCGCCGATTATCTCGCCTATGCCGGGAGCGAGCAGATCCATCGCCGCCACGGTCTTGCCGTCGTCGTTGAGGCGCATATAGAAGGCCTTTATTTCCTTGGGATAATCCGTTACGAAGACCGGCCTGCCGAAATGCTCTTCGGAGAGGAAGCGCTCATGCTCCGTCTGCAGATCGCAGCCCCAATAAACCGGGTATTGGAAATCATGCCCGCTCTTTTGAAGTATCTCGATGGCCTCGGTATATGTCACGTGTCCAAATTCCGAAGATGCGACGAACTCCAGCCGCTCCCTGAGGCCCTTGTCCACGAAGCTGCTGAGGAATTCCACCTCCTGAGAGCATTTTTCAAGCACGGTCTTAATAACGTACTTGAGCATGTCTTCGGCAAGCTTCATATCGTCGGACAGCTCCGCGAAAGCGATCTCGGGCTCTATCATCCAGAATTCCGCCGCGTGCCGGGCGGTATATGACTCTTCCGCGCGGAAAGTCGGGCCGAAAGTGTATACTCCGCCGAAAGCCATTGCAAAGGTCTCGGCGTTGAGCTGTCCCGACACGGTCAGATTGGTCTCGCGGCCGAAGAAATCCTTGCCGTAATCCACCTCTCCCTGCTCGGTCAGAGGCGGGTCTTTGTCCGGCAGAGTGGTCACGCGGAACATCTCGCCCGCGCCCTCGCAGTCGCTGCCGGTGATAAGCGGAGTGTGAACGTAAACAAAGTCCCGATCCTGGAAGAAGCAGTGTATTGCGTGCGCCGCCACGGAGCGGACGCGGAACACGGCGGAAAACAGATTGGTCCTTGGGCGAAGGTGCGCCACCGTCCGCAGGAACTCCACGGAATGCCGCTTCTTCTGCAGGGGATAATCCGGCGTGGACTGCCCCTCTACGGTCACGGTGTCGGCCTTGAGCTCGAAAGGCTGCTTTGCCTGGGGCGTAAGCTTGACTATTCCCGTAACGATCAGCGCAGCGCCCACATTCTGCTTTGCTATATCCTTATAATTATCAACGACCGCCTCTTCGAATACGACCTGTATGCTTTTAAAGCAGCTGCCGTCGTTCAGTTCAATAAAACCGAAGGACTTCATATCCCGGATGGTGCGCGCCCAGCCGCACACGGTCACGAAGGCGTTTTCAAAAGCCTCGGGCCGTTCGTAAATGCTTTTGATCAATGTTCTTTCCATGACAAAGCCTCAGCTCCCCGTCTAAGATTTGTCGGGTATTTTATCACATGCGCCCGGAATATGCAAACAAAACCTCGTTTTTCCGCGCGTCGGAGTTTATACGCTTCAAATGCGAAAAACCGTATTGATATTTTTCATATTTTTGATAAACTTTTAAAAAGGCATGACCGCGCAAGCGCCCGAAAAAAAGCAAAGGATGGCAAAGGAAATGAATAATAACGCTCAGGCGTCGTCCGCCCCCTCTCTTGCCCAGGATCTGAATTCTTCAAAGGCCCCCGCCGCAGGCAAAACCGTCAGTCCGGAAACCTCGGCGCTTTTCCGCAGGGCAGCCGCCGAAAGCTGCGTTTTGCTGAAAAACGACGGCGTTCTTCCCCTTACCGATTCCCGCGTATCCGTTTTCGGCGTTTGCCAGATCAAATGGATGGATATGGGCTACGGCAGCGGCGGGGACGTGGTGCGGCCTTATACCGTCAGCCTTGCCGACGCTCTCGGATCCCGCTCCGACATACGGTACGATAAAAAGCTCATGGCAAAATACCGCGAGTGGTGCGGTCCTTGGGAACCCGGACCGATGCCGTGGGGACAGTGGCCCCAGCATCACCCCGAAATGCCGCTCGACGGCGATACCGTCGCTTCCGCTGCCGCGGAAAGCGACGCCGCGATAGTGGTCATAGGCCGCGCCTGCGGCGAATCCATCGAGATCGCCCTCGAAAAGGGCAGCTATTATCTTACCGACGAAGAGACGGCCATGCTTGACGCCGTTACCGCCGCTTTCTCCAAAGTGATCGTCCTTCTCAACATAGGCAATATCATAGACCTTTCATGGACGGCACGCTATCCCCTGTCCGCGGTGCTCGCCGTATGGAACGGCGGCATGGAGAGCGGCAACGCCGTCGCCGACGTGCTCTGCGGGGCGGTAACGCCCTGCGGCAAGCTGGCAGACAGCGTAGCCCTCGCTTATGAGGATTACCCCTCCTCCGGAAGTTACGGCGGCGCCGAGTTTTCGGAATACAGAGAGGATATTTTCGTAGGGTACCGTTATTTTTCCACCTTCGGGCCCGACCGCGTCCTTTATCCCTTCGGCTTCGGGCTGTCCTATACGAGCTTCCGCATGGAGCTTATATCCTTCCGCGGCCTCAGCGCCGTCGTAAGGGTCACCAACACCGGCAGCGCCTCCGGGCGCGAAGTCGTTCAGCTCTACTGCCGCGCCCCTCAGGGCCTGCTCGGCAAGGCGGCGCTGAGCCTGTGCGCGTTTGCGAAAACGCGGCTGCTACTGCCCGGACAGTCGCAGGAGCTTGAGCTGAGCACCGATGAATATACCCTCGCTTCCTATGACGACGCCGGCAAAACCGCGTTTGCCCATTCTTTCGTGCTGGAAAAGGGAGAATACGAGCTGCTTTTCGGCTGCAGCTCCGCGGAGCTGAGCACGGCGGGGATATACTCCGTTGAAGAAACCAAACAGATAGTTCGCTTGGAGGAGGCCTGCGCTCCCGAAAAGCCCTTCCGCCGTCTTACCGCTTCCGGCGGCGAGGAAGACGTGCCTCTGCGGCGCGGCAGCCTGCGCGAGCGCATCCTTTCCCGTCTGCCCGCGGAGCTGCCCTACACCGGCGACAGGGGCTTTAAGCTCGGCGACGTCAAAGCGGGCCGCGTATCTCTTGAAGACTTCGTATCTCAGCTCACCGATACCGAGCTGGAGGCGCTTACCCGCGGCGAGGGCTCCATGGACAGCGATCTCGGCCCTGCGGGGAACGCGGGCGCTTTCGGCGGAGTGATACCGTCGCTGCGCGAAAAGGGCGTGAAGCCCGTCGTGACCACCGACGGTCCCTCCGGCATCCGTCTTTCCGCTCAATGCCTGCTCGCGCCCTGCGAGGCGGCGCTGGCCTGCTCCTGGGATACGGAGCTGGTCGAGGCCGTCATGGCCGAGATCGGCGGAGAGCTGATACTCCGGGGCAGCAACGTCCTGCTCGGCCCGGGGGTGAACATCCACCGCAATCCTCTCTGCGGCCGCAACTTTGAGTACTATTCCGAGGACCCGCTGCTCACCGGCAGGCTGGCTGCCGCGGCGGTGCGCGGGATACAGTCAAAGGGCGCCTCGGCCTGTCCGAAGCACTTCTGCTGCAACAATCAGGAATTCATGCGCAATATGTCCGACTCGCGCGTATCGGAAAGGGCCCTGCGCGAAATATACCTTCGCGGCTTTGAGATATGCATCCGTGAAGGCGCTCCGATGAATATTATGACAAGCTATAACCCGCTCAACGGGGTATGGAACCATTACAACTACGATCTTGTTACCACCGTGCTGCGCGGCCAGCTGGGATATACCGGCTGCGTGATGACCGACTGGTGGATGGTGCCGGCGGAAAGCCCCGATTTCCCGGGCGTGGAGGTCAACGCCTACCGCGTCCGCGCGCAGGTGGACGTTTTCATGCCCGGCAACCAGACCTTCGGAGAAAAGGAATATGCTTCCGACGGCACTCTTCTTGCCTCCCTCGGCAAGCCCGGAGGCATAACGCGGGGCGAGATACAGCGCAGCGCAATGAACGTGCTCCGCTTCGTGCTCAGCCAGCTCTGACAAACGGCGTGTGGGCCGCCGCAAAA
>JAGDDB010000255.1 GCA_017958265.1 Oscillospiraceae bacterium
CGCGTTCTTCATCTCGGCATAGGCTGCCGCCGCGGCGTCGGCGAAGACGCGATAGCAAACGCCGTGACCGAGGTCCTCGGCGCGCACGGAATAGATTTCCGCGCCGTAAAATGCGTATCGTCCGTCGATCTGAAAGCGGACGAGCCGGGACTTCTGACCTACTGCGAAAAAAATGAGCTGCCCTTTACCGTATACGCCGCCGAGCGGCTGAAGCTGGTACAGGGAGACTTTTCCCCCTCCGCCTTTGTGGAAAGCGTCACGGGCGTGGACAATGTCTGCGAGCGCGCCGCCATGGCGGATGCGGACAGGCTTTTGATAAAAAAAACCGCCGTCAACGGCGTTACCGTGGCCCTTGCCGCGGAAAATACGGAGGTGCGCTTTGGGTAAACTGTACGTTGTGGGCATCGGCCCCGGCAGCCGCGAGGACATGACTCTGCGCGCAGACAGGGCTCTGCGCGGCTGCGACGTGATAGTAGGCTATCACGTCTATGTGGATCTTATCAAAAACGAATATCCCGGCAAGGAATATATGACCACTCCGATGACCCGGGAGGCGGACCGCTGCCGCATGGCGCTGGATGAGGCCCGCCGGGGCAGAGACGTTGCGATGATATGCTCCGGAGACAGCGGCATCTACGGCATGGCCGCGCTGATCTACGAGCTTCGCGGCACGGACACGCAGCCGGAGATAGACGTTATCCCCGGGCTTACGGCCGCGTGCAGCGGCGCCGCCGTTCTCGGAGCTCCCCTGACTCACGATTTCGCCGTGATAAGCCTCAGCGACCGCCTGACTGCCTGGGAAACGATAGAAAAACGTCTCGAAGCCGCTTCGGAGGCCGATCTCTCGATAGTGCTGTATAACCCCGTCAGCCACGGCCGTCCCGACCATCTGCGCCGTGCCTGCGAGATCCTGCTGCGCCGTCTCCCCGAGGACAGGCTGTGCGGGATAGCCCGCAACATAGGCCGCGAGGGCGAGAGCGGCAGGGTGCTGACCCTCGGAGAATTGAAGGACGCCGAGGCAGATATGTTCTGCACCGTTTTCATAGGCAACGCTTCCACCGAGCTTATCGGCGGCAGACTCGTTACGCCGAGAGGATACCGGGATGTATAACGTATGCATTTTTGCCGGCACCACGGAGGGACGCGAGCTCGTCGCCCTGCTGAGCGGCCGGGGCAATGTCGCGCTGACCGCCTGTGTGGCCACGGACTACGGCGAGACCATGCTGTCGCCCGCCGACAATCTCACCGTGCTTTCCGGCCGCATGGATGAAGAAGAAATGATCTCGCTCATGCGGCGCTCTTCCTTCGATCTGGTCATAGACGCCACCCATCCTTACGCCTCCGCGGTAACGGAAAACATATCCTCCGCCTGCGAGAGTACCGGCTGCGAATATCTCCGCGTTCTGCGGGATCATTCGGACCGGGCCGACCGGGCCGTCTTTGTGCCCGACATCTCATCTGCGGTAGCTTTCCTCGATGACACCGAGGGCAACATACTGCTGACCACCGGCAGCAAGGAGCTGTCTCTTTTCACCCCGCTGAAAAATTTCTCCGACCGCGTATGGGCACGGGTCCTGCCCATGGACTCGTCCCTGGCCGCCTGCCGCGAAGCCGGCCTGCAGCCCGCTCACATAATCGCCATGCAGGGGCCCTTTTCCGAGGAGATGAACATTGCCTCGCTGAAGGCGGTAAACGCGGCGTTCCTCGTAACAAAGGATACCGGCGGCGCCGGCGGCTTCAATGAAAAGATCTCCGCGGCCTCGGCTGCCGGAGCGCAGGTCGTGGTGATCGGACGCCCCGCGCAGAAGGAAGGTCTCGGTCTTTCCGCCGCCACGGCCCTTATCTGCTCCCGTTTTTCCCTGAGCCGTCCCGTTTCGGTGGATATCGTGGGCATAGGTCCCGGCAGCCGCGACAATATGACCGCGCAGGTACTCCGCGCCGTGGAATCCGCCGACTGTCTCATAGGCGCCAAGCGCATGCTCCGGGCCTTTTCCTCACCGGGAAAAGGCGCGTTCGAGGCCGTGTCGCCCGACGCCATATGCGGCTTTATCCGCTCGCACCCGGAATATTCCCGCTTTGCCGTACTCATGTCGGGAGATACGGGCTTTTTCAGCGGCGCGAAAAAGCTGCTGCCCATGCTCGAGGGCTGCCGGACAAAGCTGCTCCCGGGCCTCAGCTCCATGTCATACCTCTGCTCGCGCCTGGCCCTGTCCTATGAGCAGGCCGTGCCCGTAAGCCTGCACGGGCGCAACGCCGACGCCGTGCCTTACGTAAGATCAAACCCCCTCGTATTCGTCCTCACCGGCGGCGAAAGAGGCGTGAACGAACTGTGCGCCTCGCTGACCGGAGCGGGCCTGGGCTCGGTAAAAATGCATATAGGTCAGCGCCTGAGCTATCCGGATGAAAGCATAGTTTCCGGCACTGCCTCCGAGCTTGCGGAAGGCAGTTACGACAGTCTCAGCGCGGTGCTCATAGAAAACGGCGAGCCCGATACGGTCAGGGCCTTCGGCCTGCCCGACTCCGCCTTTATCCGCGCCGACAGCGTGCCCATGACAAAAAGCGAAGTGCGGGCAGTGTGCATGAGCAAGCTTCGCGTTGCTTCCGATTCCGTATGCTGGGACATAGGCGCCGGAAGCGGCTCCGTATCCGTGGAAATGGCCCTCGCCGCTTTCAAAGGCAGCGTTTACGCGATAGAAAAGAAGGAAGACGCGCTGCGTCTGCTCGGGGAAAACATCTCCCGCTTCGGCGCCTCCAACATCATCCCGGTGGGCGGCAGCGCACCGGAGGCCTGCGCCGGACTGCCCTCCCCCTCCCGCGTGTTCATAGGCGGCAGCGGCGGAAATCTCAAAGAGATAATTTCGCTTATACTGGAAAAAAATCCTCATGCGCGCATAGTGGCAACGGCGGTCACGCTCGAGACCGCCGCGGAGCTTACGGCATGCATGAAAGAGTTTCCTTTCACGGAGACCGAGGCTGTTTCGGTAAGCACGGCGAAAGGCCGCAAGGCCGGGCCTTACAACCTTATGACCGCTCAAAATCCCGTATTTATCTTTACTTTTCAGGCAGGGGAAAAACGATCATGAAGCTGAGTGTACTCGCTTTGCCCATAGGTTTTCTTATCGATATGATCCTGGGCGATCCGCCTTCCTGGCCGCATCCCGTCATTTTCATAGGCAGGCTGATCTCATTTCTCGATAAGAGCCTGCGCCGTCTGTTCCCGGCCACTCCGTCCGGCGAACGCGCCGCGGGCGGCGTGCTTTGGCTTTTGACGGCTCTGAGTTCTTTCGCGCTTCCCTTTCTGCTGCTGCGTCTTTGCGCCCTTGTCAGCCCCTGGCTGCGTCTCGCGGCAGAGAGCATAATGTGCTGGCAGATACTTGCCGCCAAATCTCTCAGAGATGCGGCAATGAAGGTATATTCCGCTCTCGCCTCCGGCGATACGGAAGCCGCCCGCAGGGCGGTATCCATGATAGTCGGCCGCGATACGGCCCGCCTTGACGAAAGCGGCATTGTAAGAGCCGCTGTGGAGACCGTCGCGGAGAACAGTTCCGACGGCGTAGTGGCTCCCATGCTGTTCATCGCCCTCGGCGGCGCGCCGCTCGGCTTTTTCTACAAGGCGGTAAACACCATGGACTCCATGCTCGGCTATGTAGAGCCTCCGTACAAGGATATCGGCCTTATTCCCGCCCGTATGGACGATATAATGAATTTCATTCCCGCACGCGTATCGGCCATGCTGATGCTTCTTGCGGGGGGACTGCTGCGCCTGGACGTCAACAACGGTCTGAGGATATTCCGCCGTGACAGATACAAGCACGCAAGCCCCAACTCCGCCCAGACGGAATCGGTATGCGCGGGACTGCTGCGCATACGCCTTGCCGGAGACGCGTGGTATCACGGCGTACTGCACAAAAAAAGCTATATAGGCGATCCCCTGCGCGCCGAGGAGCACGGCGATATCCCCCTGAGCTGCCGGCTGATGTATGCCACGGCGGTGCTGTCCCTGCTGGTGTGTCTGTGAATACGAATGATGATTTTCGGCTAACGGACTATGTATTACGCAATAACGAGCCCGCACGGCGGCGACGTCGGCCGAGCGGGAGTCGAGCTGGATCTCTCGGCAAACATAAATCCTCTCGGGACGCCCGCGTCGGTGATAAAGGCCGCGGAGGAAGCCCTTGCGCGCTCCGACCTCTATCCCGATCCCTACTGCCGCGGGCTGACCGCGGCAATATCGGCTTACGAGGATATCCCGCGGGAGCATATACTCTGCGGCAACGGCGCGTCGGAGCTCATATATTCCTTCTGCGCCGCCGAAAGGCCGAAAACCGCGCTTGAATTCGCTCCCACCTTCTCGGAATATTCCTCCGCGCTGGAAGTGAACGGCTGTCGTGTTGAGCGGCATTTTCTGCGCCCGGAGGACGCTTTTCTTCCCGACTCTTCTTTCCTCGGGCATATCGAACGCCTTCGCCCCGACGCGGTGTTCATATGCAGCCCCAACAACCCCACGGGCAGGCTCATCCCGCCGCCGCTGCTTGATGAGATCTTTTCGCTGTGCCGAAAAGAAGGCATACGCCTCTTCGTTGACGAGTGCTTTCTCGATCTCAGCGACGCCCCGGAGGGAATGAAAAAACTGACCGCCCATCATCCCGGGCTGTTTATCCTTAAGGCTTTCACCAAAAATTACGGGATGGCCGGTCTCCGCCTTGGCTACTGTCTCTGCTCCGATACGGCTCTTCTTGCCCGCATGGCGGAGCTCACCGCGCCGTGGAACGTATCCGCCCCCGCTCAGGCGGCGGGAGAGGCCGCCCTTCGCGAAAGGGAACATGTTTTGAAAGCCCGCGAGCTTATACGCGCCGAGCGCGCCCTGCTCGCTTCCGCCTTAGCCGAAAGGGGGCTGTCGGTCGTGCCCTCGGAGGCGAATTTCCTGCTTTTCCGCGGCCCTGCCGAGCTCGGAGAAAAGCTGCTCGAACGCGGCGTTGCCCTTCGCAGCTGCGCCAATTTCCCCGGCCTCTCTCCCGGCTGGTACAGAACGGCCGTACGCGGCCGCGGCGAAAATCTTCGCTTAATCTCCGCGCTCGATGAGTGTTTGCCGGGCTGAAGCAGGCTCAGGCTTTAAGCTGCCGGAAAGGTCACGGTCATTCTGCGCCTTCAGATCAATCGAAAGGAACGGTCATAAATATGGCAAAAAACATCATGATACAGGGCACCATGTCCAACGCGGGCAAAAGCCTGCTCTGCGCGGGACTGTGCCGCATACTTCGCCGCGACGGACTGCGCGTCGCGCCGTTCAAAAGCCAGAATATGGCCCTTAATTCCTTCATAACCGCCGACGGCGGCGAGATGGGCAGGGCCCAGGTTGCCCAGGCAGAGGCCGCCGGGATAGCTCCGGACGTGCGCATGAATCCCATACTGCTCAAGCCCACGACCGACGTGGGCAGCCAGGTCATAGTAAACGGCCATGTGCTGGGCAATATCAGCGCGAGAGAGTATTACCGCAGAAAACCCGAATTTATCCCGTATATCATGGAAGCCTACGAAAGCCTCGCCGCGGAATATGACGTGATCGTGATCGAAGGCGCGGGCAGTCCCGCGGAGATCAACCTGAAAAAGGACGACATAGTCAACATGGGCCTTGCCAAGCTCGTGGACGCGCCCGTGCTGCTGGTGGGCGATATTGACCGCGGCGGCGTTTTCGCGCAGCTTTACGGCACCGTCGCCCTGCTCGAGCCGGATGAGAGGGCAAGGATAAAGGGCACGGTGATAAACAAGTTCCGCGGCGACAAAGCGATACTCGAACCCGGCCTGAAGCAGCTGGAGGACCTTTGCGGCGTACCCGTTGCGGGTGTGATACCGTACATGCACGTCGATATAGACGACGAAGACAGCCTTACCGAACGCTTCAGCTCCGGCAGCGCCGCAAAGCTGATAGACGTGGCCGTGATCCGCCTGCCGCGCATTTCGAACTTTACCGATTTCAGCCCCTTCGAGCGCTACGACAACGTATCGCTGCGCTATGTCACCCGCCATGAGGAACTGAAGGACCCCGATATGATCATCCTGCCCGGCACTAAAAGCACCAGCTCCTATCTGATGTGGCTGCGTCAAAGCGGCCTTGAAGCCGCCGTGAAAAAGGCAGCCGTCGCCGGAACGCCGATAATCGGCATATGCGGAGGCTATCAGATGCTCGGGCGGCATATATCCGACCCGGACGGCGCCGAGGCCGCGGGCGTAACGGAGATAGACGGCATGGGCCTTCTCGACGCATCCACCGTATTTTCCGGCGATAAAATACAAACTCAGACCCGGGGAGTTTTCTCGGGCCTGACCGGGCTTTTTTCCTCTCTCAACGGTCTGGGCTACGAGGGCTATGAGATACACATGGGCCGCGGCGGAAAGCCGGTGGCGGTAATCGAAAATAAAAACGTATACGGCAGTTATATCCACGGCATTTTCGACGCGCCGGGCGTAAGCGACGCCGTTTTGAAGGCGCTGTGCTCGGCCGGGGGCGTATCCTTTGAGGCTCTCGGCAGCTTTGATCCCTCGGAGTATAAGCAGCGGCAGTACGACCTGCTGGCCGACGGCATACGCGAGGGGCTGGATATGGATTTTGTCTACCGCGTTATAAACAGGGAGCTTTGATATGGCAGGACTGATACATATTTATTGCGGCGACGGCAAGGGCAAGACCACCGCGGCCGTCGGGCTTGCCGTGAGAGCCGCGGGAGCCGGAAAGCGGGTCGTATTCGCGCAGTTTTTCAAAGACGGCAGCTCTTCGGAAATAAACATCCTTCGCTCCCTTCCGAACGTCGAGGTCTGCGTATGCGGCAAACGCTACGGCTTTTTCAAAACCATGAGCCCCGAGGAGCGCGAAAGAGCGGCGCGGGATTATTCCGAGCTGTTCCGCCTGGTTCGCGAAAAGAGCGCCGGCGCCGACCTCGTTGTACTTGACGAGCTTATCTCCCTGTGCAATCACAAGCTTGTCCCCGAGAAGGAAGCGCTTGAATTCATGGACGGCAAGCCGCCGGAGCTTGAGCTGGCCGTCACGGGCCGCGATCCCTCCGACGCTATGAAGGAAAGGGCCGACTACATAACCGAGATGAAAAAGCTGCGCCATCCCTTTGATAAAGGGATCGCCGCAAGGCGCGGGATAGAATTCTGATACGGCATTGACGGAGCAGGCGCACGATAACCGACGTTATGGTTATCGTGCGCCTGCCTTGACATTTCACGGGGGAATAACTAAAATCAAACATATAAAACAAAAAAAGGAGGAAGGGCGCGCTCACTTGATTTGCGAAACACGCTTCAAACGGCGTTCTTTCGGCGCCCGGCAATGTGAACGCACCCGATATCGGCATGTTCTTTACGAAGTTCGATCCCCTGACCAAAGCGTATGTGGACGAGAAGATCGGCGCTGCCCCCGCCGCCTGCGGAACGAGCTGCCCCTGCCTTTCCGGAATGAAGTTCAGCGTGAAGTTGGAGGGGGAATTTGCCCCCAAGACCTTCAAGTACGAGATCATTGACGAGAAGACCCTGAAGGTAAAAGAGGGCAGCAAGTCCTGCACCGTGGGCTATGCCGCCGTCTCCCAGGGCAGCATCACCGTCCTCACCCACCTGATCACGGGCACGGACAGCGGCTGGCATCTGGTCATTGACCGCGGCACATGGGCCGTCACCGCTTTCGAAACCTGGTTCGGCATCACCGTTCCCGTGGGCGGCAGCCTCAGCGGCGATAAAAAGCCCACCGGCACCCGCGATATTCCCCGCGAGATCCAGCGGCAGTACTATTTCGGCTGGATCGACAAGGGAGACAACGAAAAACCCAAAAAGCTCCACACTACCACCAACCGTATCGAGGGCCGCGGCCTGCATTGGAAATTCGACACCGGATATGAGCTCCTTACCTTCAATCCCAGCACCTGCTGCACCACTCTTTCCGAGCTGGGCGGCGAAATGGGCGGCATCACCATGACAAATCCGGCCGACTATATCCGCATCGATGACGAGAACTACATTTACGCCCGCTGGGAGGTGGAGTTCTCCGGCAAAATGTGGCTGGAAGTAATGAATTTCTTCGACTTCACCGCCGTCGGAGTGGAGCTGGGCTTCGAGGCGGACGATTCCCTCACCTACCGTCTGCACAGCGCGGAGCTGGAGCGCACCGGAGACGCGGCGCACCTGGAGATGATCACGGACTACGGCGACAAGGAACGGCCCATGATCTTCATGAACACCCGCAAGGGCGGCCGTTATTCCTACCGGCCCGCGGATATCGATCCCCCCATGTCCCGTGAGGAGGCTCTGAAGCACGCCGCCGAGGTGCAGAACATCCTCAACGGTGAAGCGAATATAATGAACGCCTTCAACACCATGCCTCTTTGCGATGCGCTTGCCGGGAAGAGCTTCAAGGTCCGGAACGACCGGGAAAAGTATGCTCAGGCTCCCTGGAGCGGAGACAAGGGCAACGCCTGGGAGTACCGCATCATCGACGGTGAAAATCTCAAATGGCGGCACGGCGGCAGGACCTGGAAAGAGGAAAAATATGCCTGCTTCCAGGCGGACAAGGAGCTGTTCTTCTTTGCCCACATGCTCTCCGGGGACCCGGACTATTCCATGGTCGCCCAGGTCGTCGACTTCCGCAGCGGCCTTACCACCACCGTCAAGACCGGCATAGGCAACTGGCACAGCGAGTGGGAAGCCGGAGCCAACGTGTTCTTCGGCACCCTGGAGTACGGCGATATCCAACCCCCCTTCGCCCGTCGGCACCACTTCACGGACGAGCTGGTGGGAGAATGCTTCGCCTACTCTTACAGCGAGGGCATGAACTCCATCCACATTTACTCCTCTCCCGAGAGCTATTCATGGACCATTTTCTCGGGTGACAACAGCGGCGGCGCCACCTGGTCCAGCCCCTGCTTCTACATCAAGCTCAGGCCCGACGTATATCTCTTCCAGTGGGTGGAGGAAAACTGCAACGGCAGCCAGGGCCTGGTGCTCATCAACCGCAAGATACAGCACGACGGCGGTTTCTTCTACGGCGTAAGCCACAACGGCCTGCAGCTGAACATCACCGGCGCATATATGCGCGAGCTCGGCAAATTCAGGATCAGGAAGTATTTCGACCAATACGAGAAATAAAGAAAACGACTCGCATATCGACAGACAGGGAGCGGAGATCATTCCTCCGCTCCCTGTTTTTTCAATATATCGGGGCGATCACAGCGTGGACAGCGGGTGCGTGCCGCGCACGGCGCACCAGCGCCGCAGCATGCTTACGATCACCTCAACGCTCTCGTCGATGCCCAGCATGCCGCTGTCAAGACCCAGGTGATAGTATTCCTGTTTGCCGTATTCTCTGCCGGTGAAGCGCCTGTAATGTCCGGCGCGGGCAAGGTCGGTGTTCTCCATTTGCCTTTGGGCCTCGCGGCTGTCAAGCCCGTAGCGCGCCATGGTCCGGCGCACGCGGGCGTCGGGGCGCGCGTGGACGAACACGCGGAAGCAGTTGGGATCGTCATACAGCGTATAGTCCGCGCAGCGGCCCATGATCACGCAGCTCTCGTCCCCCGCCGCTATCTTGCGAATAACGCCCGTCTGCGCCACGAAAAGCCGCTCCTCGGGAGAAAGAGCGCCGTTGGTCATGGAGTAGGCCGCGTTTCTGAAATCGTGTACCAGCTCCCGCTCCATGTGGCTCTCCAGCTCCTCCACCTCCGCCATGGACAGGCCGCTCGCCTCGGCGGCCATTTCGTCTATCTGTTTGTCGTAGAAGGTTATACCGAGCTTCTCCGCCAGCTTTTTTCCTATCTCGTAGCCGCCGGCGCCGAATTCGCGCCCGATGGCCACAATGATCTTCGGTCTGCCGGAGGCGTCGGTAAGATAGCCTCCCTCTGCCGCGGCGCGAAGCGCCCGGTCGACCTTGCTCTCTCTTTCAACAAAGCGCAGCAGACCCGCCTGGCACAGCTTCTGCAGCTGTCTCATCACAGGCCCGACAAGCAGGGCGCAGATCACCGTGCCTTCTCTCACGCCGGTCAGCCTGCGGAAATATATCAGCGATACCGATGCGGATATCACCACGAGCGAGCAGTCGAATATCGTCTTGGCGGAGCTGAGCGGCACCCCCGCCCTGTCGGATATGGCGAGGCTCATGCCCTCTCCCGGCGTGGGCAGGATATTCGGCGACAGATACAGCATCACGCCCACGGCCACCAGAGGCACGCTGCACAGCAGATATCCCAGCTGAGCCGCGTAGCTGCCCGGCTGAGGCAGGAACGCGAGCATGAGCGAGGCAAGGTTCACCAGCTGCCCGAACAGCAGCGACGCCGCCAGCTGCAGCAGCATAGCCGGCTTGAAGTTTTTTCGCAGCAGCATGAGCTCGGCAAGTATATAAAGGCAGTATACCGCCGTGGTGCAGTTGCCCAGCGTGACCCAACCCGGCGCGTCCGAGGCAAGGCCTATCTGATAAAGCACGTTGGCAAGCGAGCCCACCGGGCTCACGCCCAAAGCCGATCTCGCCGAAAAGACCACGCCTATGGCCATGCAGTACAGTCCCGCGAGATATACCGCAAGGCGCTTTATCCATAACGCAATGAATTCTCCGCCTGTTTTCTTCATTTTCGCCTCGCTCTTACCGGCTTTCTCTTATTATTTCCACGCCGTCGGGGGCCTTGATATCAAGCACCGGCCGTCCGTCCTCTCCGCGCTTCCACGAAACGTCTATCATGCCGGCGGGAGTGCATACGCTGCCCTCCGCCCGCTCAAGATATCCCGGCGTCGGCGCGACCTTCACCGCGGCGTATCCGGGCCGGGCCGGGCGCACGCCGAGTATCACCGACGGAAGCTCGTAAAGCAGCAGAGCGCCCCACGCATGGCAGTCGCTGCGGGGATTGTCGTTGGACTCCATGCAGGTGGAAAGATGATTTTTCACCATCTCCCGCCACGGCGCCCAAAGCTCCCGCGTGCGCTCATACATTCCCGCTTTTTCCAAAGCTCTGAAAAGATAGAATGAAAACGCGACCGTGCATTTTGCAAATCCCTCGCCGTCAAGCGCCTTTTCCATCAGCTCCGCGTACTCGCTCTCATCCGCCGTGCCGGTAAGCACCGCGAAAGCCTGACAGTGCTGACTGTACAGTTCCCTGCCGGGAGCGTCGGTATACAGGCCCTTTTCGCCGATACAGCAGCTCCGCAGCGCCTTTTTCAGCTTTTCCGCGCGCTCAAGGTATTCCTCCGCCGTATCGTTTCTGCCGCAGAAGGCGGAAAGCTCCGCCGCGTGCTGCAGCGCGCAGAGATACAGGAAGCTCTCCATCGTCACCGGTCCGTCGCCGTCGGCGTTGGGCATGCCGCGGCCCCACTGCGGCACCCAGTCGATAAACGACCAGTATTTCCCGCTCGACTCGCCTATGCGCCGTACTATCCCGTTTTCACCGATATTCCGGTCAAAAAAGCCGAGGATGCCGTCAACGGCCGGCAGACAGCGCTTTACCATCTCCCTGTCGCCGAAATACATCATGTGATCGTGGATCATGAGGATGTAGTACAGGCTGAAGCCGGGTATCACGTTCGGACCGTAGCAGGGGTAAGAGCAGTTTATCAGCCCGTCGGGACGCTGCGAGCGTCTGAAATCGTCTATGGTACGTCTGGCCATACGGTCGTCGGCCGCCACGGCGTAGGTATACAGTATCTGCGAGCGGGTATCCATGGCGTACTGCAGCTGCTCGTAAAACGGGCAGTCCTCATAGGTCTCGTGCATGCAGCGGCGCAGCGTGCGCAGAGAGATATCCCATATCGCCCCGAAATCCGGGTCCGAAGCCTCCGCTATGGTCTTTGCCTGCAGAGGGTAGCCCGTTTCGCGGTACTTCAGATCCGTGATCGTCACCGGCTCATCCCCCGCCGTGATCTCCAGGCGAACGAAGCGGAAGGTCCTGAACCAGAAGGGCTCGTAATACTCCTCCGCTCCCTCTTCCCCGTGTCCGGAAAGGGCGTAATCGTCGGCATAGCCGCTGAGGACGCCGTTGACATGATCGGTACGGTCGCCCTTGACATGCATGAAGAAATGATGCTCTTTGTTTTCTACACTGAACACATAGCTTTCGGCACATTCGATGCGCACCTTTGCCCCGGAGCCTCCCTTAAAGGAAAGCATCAGATATCCCGTGGTAAGCTCGCCCGCGTCGAGCTCCGCCGCGCGCACGGCTCCGGCGGGCACCGTAAGGCTGCCCGCGGAGATGAGCCTTTCCCAATCCTCCGCTCCTCCCCCTTCGGGCGAGCGCACCGCAGCCACGCTTTTGAAGCGTCTTTCCTTCTCATACATCATGGGAATGGGGCGCTTGTGAAGATTGCCCGGGCTCACCGCGTTGCTGTCGCCGAAATCGCCGAGCCCGCGCGCCGCCGGCCAGGCGCGGTCGTCGTATCCCGCCTTTTTCCAGCCCTGCAGGCGCCTGTCCCCCGCGGCGCGCTCGTTGATATACAGCGGATCGAACCACTGATTTTCCGTGCGGAAGGAGGTCGTTTCGTCTATAAGGCAGCGCCATTCGGCATCGGCGAAAAAGCCCTCGCGCCGGTCAGTATACGCCGCCTCGCCTTTCAGATAAAAGCCGGGCGTCTGAGTACGCCATACCGAGTGGTTATACATTCCGATCACGGGATAGCGCAGCACCTCCGCCGCTATCACGTTCTTCCCGGGCATCAGATACCCGGCAAGATCGACCGTTTCATAATACCATATCATTCCGTCCCCTTTGCAGGGGCCGACGGATACGGGCGCTCCGTTTACGTAAAGCTTATAGCGCGAGTCCGCCGAGACGTCCGCGAAAAAGCTCAGCGGCGCTTCCTTAAGCTCAAATTCTCTGCGAAAGCGGACTATGCGCGGCTCCCCGTCGCAGTCCCTGTTCCACTCCCTGCTCCAGATCCAGCCCGTAGGCGCAGGCTTATGATCCATATAAAGCTCCTTTCCCCGCCTAAGGCATTTCATACGGGATCATGTATTTTCCCGCTTCCGTGCCCGAAACGTATACCGCGCAGTTTTCTATGTTTTTCGACCAGTACCCGCCCCGCGAGTCCGGCGTGAGGTATTCCAGCGCGCCCTTCATGGCAATGGCGTGCGTTGATAACAGTATGCTGCCCCGGGCGTTTCTTATATCCTCCAAAAGGCTGCCGAGCCGCGCCACCACCTCCGGCAGCGGCTCCATTCCGTCGGGCGCGGGAGTATTTCTGATATCCATGAAGAAGGCCATGAGCTCCGGCGGGGGCGAGCGAAGGTCCATGCCCTCGTAAGGCCCGTAATCCATCTCTATCAGCCTTTCATCCGTAATGATATCCGCTCCGCGGGCAAGTATCTCCGCCGTCTGCACGGCCCGGCAAAGAGGGCTGGTATATACCACATCGAAAGATATGCCCTTTTCCTCAAAGCGCCTGCGCGCCTGCTCCGCCTGCTCCACGCCCTTTTCGTTCAAAGGATGGTCGCTGCGGCCCTGAAGCGCGCCGCGCGTGTTCATCACGGTCTGTCCGTGCCGTATCATATACAGCGTCATTGCTCCCGCCTCCCTCTGCCGTTCAGTTTGATTATACTTTCCGCCTTTTCCTTTGTAAAGGGCAAAACTCCCCGCCGAACAACACTTCGGGCTTGTCTGCGCGTGCCTGCGGGCGTATAATGAAATAAAAAAACGAAACGGTCCGGCTGACCGTTTCGAAGGGAGGAAAAGCGTGAAAATACCGGAAGAATTCCTGCGCAATCAGGTTTTTGACACTCGCGCCCTGGCTTTCAACCGCCAGCTTACCCCGAACTACTCGCGCGATCCCTTTGCTCACGTGGATAAGCCCACGGGGACCGAGGTTTTTCCCGACGGCACCGTGCTGGTGCGCTTCTACGGTCCTTCCGCCGCCTCCGTGCGCGCCGGACATGAGGATACCTGGATCGACCTGACCATGGACGGGGACGGCATGTGGACCGGGCTCCTTCCCTACGATGAGCCCGGCTTCAAGCAGCTTGCTTTCCTCGTGGACGGGGTGAAGGTCATAAACCCCCTCGCTCCCATCGGCTGGGGCAGCGGCAGCGCGATCAATTATATCGAGATCCCCGACCCGGAGCAGGACTATCTGCTACTTAAAGACGTGGAGCACGGCACCGTAAGCATGGAATATTTCCCCTCCTCGGTCACCGGCGAAACGGAGTGCTGCTATGTCTACACTCCCCCTCACTACCGCGACGATCCCGATACGCGCTATCCCGTGCTGTACCTGCAGCACGGCGGCGGCGAGAACGAGGGCTGCTGGGTCCACCTCGGCAAGGTGAATTTCGTCATGGACAACCTGCTGGCGGAGGGCAAATGCGTTCCCTTCATCATAGTCATGAACAACCTTATGATGCAGGTGAAAAAGGACGGCAAATGGGAAGAGGACGTAGATCAGTTCGGCGACATGCTCATAAAGGACTGCATCCCCTTCATCGAAAAGCATTACCGCACTCTGCCCGGCAAGAAAAACCGCGCCATAGCCGGTCTCTCCCTCGGCTCGCTCTACTCCGCCCAGATCATCATGGAGCATCCCGAGCATTTCGGCTCCGCGGGGCTCTTCACGGGCTACACCTGGCCCGTCATGCCCGCCGGATATCCCGAAAAGGAACAGCCCTGGCTGGACGCCATGAAGGACGCGGAGACCTTCAACCGTGAGGTCGATCCCTTCTTCGGCGCCATAGGCGACCGCGAAGTGAGCCTGCCCCTCTTTGAACGGGAACGTGAATTCTGCCGCGAGCACGGCGTGAATTATATCCAGAAAATATACCCCGGCTTCCATGAATGGCGGGTCTGGAGAGCCGCTTCCAGAGATTATTTCTGCATGCTCTTCAAAAACGGGAAAGGAGAATAGACCATGCTGCGTGAAGTTATGACCGAGAGCGGTCTCGTGCGCGGCATCCCCGCGGCCGACCCGCGGGTGACCGCCTTCAAGGGCATACCCTTTGCGGCTCCGCCCACGGGCAAAAACCGCTGGCGCGCCCCGCAGCCGGCCGAAAAGTGGGAGGGTGTGCGCAGCTGCTTTGAATTCGGCCCATCGCCGTGCAGGAGATCCCCGGCGGCGATCCGGACAATATTTACACCCGCGAGTGGCACGTCGATCCCGATGTGCCCATGAGCGAGGACTGTCTGCATCTGAATATATGGACCGGCGCCGCCTCTCCCGACGACAGGCTGCCGGTCAGGGTATGGATCTACGGGGGCGGTCTCATGGTGGGCTACCCCTCTGAAATGGAGATGGACGGCGAGCGCATAGCCCGCCGCGGCGTGATATTGGTCAGCGTCAACTACCGCGTGAACGTATTCGGCTTCCTCTCTCATCCGGAGATCAGCGCGGAGGCTCCGGACGCGCCCGCCAACTTCGGCCATCTGGACCAGCAGGCGGGTATAGCCTGGGTCAGGCGCAATATCGCCGCCTTCGGAGGCGATCCGGACAATATCACGATCTTCGGTCAGTCCGCCGGCGGCGGCAGCTGCGAGATACAGCTCTGCTCGCCCCGGAACAAGGGTCTGTTCCGCAGAGCTATCCTCCATTCCTCGGGCGGTCTTCTGCCCCCGAGCAGTCTCAGCATGAACTTAAAAGAGGCGGAACGGCAGGGCGTAAGGCTCTTTGAAAAGTTGGGCGTAAAGACGCTTGCGGAAGCCAGGGAGATCGACGCGCAAACCTTATGGGACGCGGCCGTGGGCGGCGGAGGCTTCAAATGGGGCAGCGTAACAGGCGACCCCTTCCTCCCCGACACTCCGGCGAACATCATCCTGCGCGGGGAAGAGAACGACGCCGATATCATCATAGGCAATACCGCCGACGAATTTCTCTTCCGTCCCGAGGTGGACAGCGTCGAGGCTCTGGAGGCCTATGCGCGGCGGAAATTCCCCGCGGTGGCCGACGAATACCTTTCTATCGCGCGGCGCGGCGCGGCCACCCTCGAGGAAATGAAGGAAAACGCGACCTACAACAATTTTGAGATGGGCAACGTGCTGTGGCTGGATCACAACGCCCGCCGTCCGAAACACAGGATGTATTTCTACCGTTTCGACCCGGAGATCCCGGGCCCGGACGATCCGGGCGCTTTCCACTCCTCCGACCTGTGGTTTGC